>NZ_QOAY01000049.1:17430-36835 GCF_003314775.1 Microbacterium sp. H6
GCGCCCACCAGCATCCAGATGTTCGCTAGTGCCATGTGCGCACCACCGTCCTCGCCGCTTCGGCGCCGGCCACGGGGTCGATCACCGGGCCGGGTCGGAAGATGCTCGGATAGTAGTGCCTGCCCAGCGCGTCGATGAGAGCCGGGTGGACGCCGCGCGCCACCAGGTCGTCGAGTGCGAGCACCGGCGCCTCCAGGCCGCTGTACTCGTTCACGAAGGCGCGCACGACCCTGCTCAACTCGACGTTCGCCTGCCGCGCCGACAGGCGCCGTTCCCGGTAGTCCGTCTCGATCTGCTGGATCCGGGCCAGGTACTCGGTGCGCAGCTGCGACAGCACGTCGATGATGAGCGGAGCCTGCCCGGCATTCGGGTCCGCGGTGGCGAGGGTGCGACGGGGTCGCGTGAGCGCGATCAACAGCCACGCACCGAGCACCAGCAGCGCGAGGATGCCGATCGCGAGCAGGAGCCACCCCCAGCCGTACTGGGCCGGCGGGTAGAGGTCGTCAGAGCCGGGCATTCGACCTCCGGTTCAGCAACGTCAGCAGCTGGGCGACGGCATGGTCCTGCCCGTCCAGCGTGGAGTGGCTGATCTCCATGCGGGTGAGCAGGTCGTCGAGGTACGCGGCTTCGGCGTCGCGCTGGGCGGTCAGCTCCTGCACGATCTCGCGGTCGCCCTGCACGAAACCCGGCACCTGCCATCGGCTGTCGACGTCCCTGCGGATGCGCCCCGTGGCGTGATCGAGCACGGGCTCGGCATCGCGCAGCGTGAGCCACAGCACGTCGTGCTGCACTCGAAGTCGGCGCAGCATCCGTTCGGTCTCGCTCGTGAGGGGAGCCTCGTCGGTGATCACCACCACGATCATGCGGCGGGCGATCGTGCCTGTGACGAAGGAGAGCAGGGCATCGCGGTCGCTCGGGGCGCTGCTCTCGTCCACGGCCCTGTCGATCGTGCGCAGCGCGTGTTCGAGAGCGCCCTCGCTGCGTCCCGGTGCGAGGCGGCGCACCTTCGCGGAGTCGCCGTAGACAGTGGTGAAGTCGTCGCCGTGACGCAGCGTCAGCACGCCGAGCACACCCGTCGCGAGGATCGCGAGCTGCTTCTTCGACTGCTCGTCCGCCGCGAGGGCCGACATCGAGCGCCCGGTGTCGACGACGAACAGCACGGTGTGCATGCGGGTGGCGCGCGAGCGCTTCACGAGGGGCGTCCCCAGTCGGGCGGTCGCACGCCAGTCGATGTCGCGCACCTGATCGCCGTACTCGTATTTGCGCAGGTCTTCGAAGTCGAGGCTCCGTCCGCGCAGCAACGACGCGTAGGCGCCGTCGAGCGCGTGCAGCGACTTGCGCGTCGAATGGATGAAGAGCTTGCTCTTCACCTGCGTGATCAGGCTGGGCATGTGGCGATGAGTCCCGAGGTGCCGGGTCAGGGGGTCGGGACCGAGGCGAAGATCTGGTCGATGATCTCCTCGCTGCGGATGCCCTCGGCGTCGGCCTCGAACGTCAGCAGCACGCGGTGCCGGAGGATCAGGTGCCGCAGTTCGCGGATGTCTTCGGGCAGCACGTGCGCGCGTCCTTTGAGGAGGGCCAGCGCACGGGAGGCCTGCAGGAAGGCGATGCTCGCGCGCGGACTCGCGCCGTACTTGATGAAGCGGGCGCGCTCCTCGCCGATGTACGGCGCGGGATTGCGGGTGACGTAGGCGATCGAGACGATGTAGTTGCGGATCGCGGGGTCCACGTAGATGCGGCTCGCGACATCCTGCAGCAGGTGCACGTCGTCGAGGCTGACGGCGCTGGTCACGTGCCGGTCGGGGTCGAGCACGCCGGAGTCGATGCGGCTGAGCACCTCGAGCTCCTCGGTGGGGCTCGGGTACTCGACGATCTCCTTGAGCAGGAAGCGGTCCATCTGCGCCTCGGGCAGCTCATACGTGCCCTCCTGCTCGATCGGGTTCTGCGTCGCGATCACCAGGAACGGCTTGGGCAGGTGGTGGATCTCTCCGCCGATCGTGGTCTGATGCTCCTGCATCGCCTCGAGCATGGCGCTCTGCGTCTTGGCGCTGGAGCGGTTGATCTCGTCGAGCAGCACGAAGTTCGCATGCACGGGGCCGAGCACCGTGCGGAACGAGCCGGTCGCCGCATCGTAGATCTGGTTGCCCGTGATGTCGCTCGGCAGCAGGTCGGGGGTGCACTGGATGCGCTTGAACTGCGCCTCCACGGTGTCGGCGAGGGTGCTCGCCGCGGTGGTCTTGGCGAGTCCCGGCACGCTCTCGAGCAGAATGTGGCCGCCGGCGATGAGGGCGACGAGCAGGCTGGTGCGCAGACGGTCCTGGCCGACCATCTTCGCGGAGTACGAGGTCGAGATGACTCGCAGCACCTCGGAGGCCCTGGCCATCTCGGCGTCCGTGGGCGCGGCGTTGGTGGGTGCGGCGGGAGGTGTCGGCGGGTGCGTCTGCGCGGGGCCGGGCGGAGGCGGCGGTGCGGAGATCGTCTGCAGGTCCGGCGTGGAGGACTCGGTCATCGGTAGGCTCCCTCGTTCGGGGACCCGCGTCGCGGCCGTCCCCCGCGGACCAGCGTAATCGCAACGACGGAGCGGCCGGCTGTGCGCGGTCTGACGATCACGCTCCGCTCACCTGCATGAACCGATCGCGGATGCAGGAGGTTTCGTCGTGCAGACCCCCTGCATCCGTCGAAGGGTCATGCATGCGGCACACGTCCTCACTGGCCGAACATCGTCGCGACGGCCGCGACCCCTCCGAATGCGAGGACGACGACGAGCGTGATGACCCAGAGGCTCATGGCGATCGCGTTGAGGGCGACTCCCCAGCCGGCCCTGGTGCGTGCCTGCGGCTCGTGACGCAGCGAGAGGATGCCGAAGATGAGTCCGATGACCGGCGCGAAGAAGGTCCAGCCGGCGAAGAGAGAGCAGATCCCGAGAACGAGACTGACCGTCCCTTTCGCGGTCGAGGTCGCAGGGGCGGACAGGGCTGAAGGGGAGACGGTGGTTGACATGTCTTCCACGCTAGGACGGGGCCGCAGCACAGGGCATCGGCCCTGAGTGCCGGCGTCGTACATCCAGCGGATGATCTCGTCTACTCCCGTGCTCGACCATCGTGTCGGGTCCGCGCATCCTCGAGAAGTCGCTTCCGGAAGTCCGCGAGCATCTCGGCCGGCGTCGCCGACGCGACCACCGTGGCGCCGAGCTCGCCGGTCGCTCGCCGCTCAGCGAGCAGATCGTCGAAGCGTGCGTCGAGGAGTGCCTTCAGCTGATCGCCGTTGGACCAGCGTCCATCGTGTCCTCCCGCACCATCTCGGAGGGCCCGTTCTCCCGTGTCCAGAACCAGATACAGAAACGCCGCGGAACGAGGAATTCTCGTGAGCTGGTGACGGTATTCGGACTGCCATCGGCCGAACTCCTCCGGTGACAGAAGATCGACGTCGAACATGATCTCCGTGTACATCTTCACGCGCATCGGCGAGGCATCGGTCACGACGTAATCGAACGGGCCGCTGAGTCGTTCGACGCAGACGAGAGTGTCGACGGTCTTGCGCAGTGCTTCCATTTGGTTTGCGAAGGCGTAACGCCCGGGATCGGTGAGGAAGCTCTCCCAGGTTTCCCACTCGTGGCACGCGATGCCGACCACCGAATACTCGCCGTGCCCGGAGGCGAGAGGGCCCAGCTCGGCGCAGCGATCGAGGATGACCGACTTGCCCGCTCCACTCGAGCCGAGGATGCTGACCGAAGGCAACTCAGCTGCTTTCGTGAAGCAGGGCAAGCGCCTCATCCCGTATGCGAACGGCGTTGAGGCTCGCCTCGAGCACGCGGTGAGCCTCGGCGGTGGCTTTGCGGTCTCCGGCCGAGAGCCCGAGAAGCACGTTCCAGGCTTCGAACATGCCACTGGGGGCGGGAGAGCGCAATGGCACCGAGTCGCCGTCGACATCGAGGAAGTCGTTGTAGACGCTCCTGCCCAGCTGAGCTGCCGTTTCGAAGTCATGGACATGCTCGATGACGACCTCGCCGCGTTCGCCGCGGAAGACGTATCTGTCTCGCGACCAGGCGTCGGTGATGACACTTCGAATCGTGCCGTTCCATTCGCCGGACACGAGGTGCATGTCGACGATCTGTCCGATCTCGATGTCACGAATGACCCGGGCAGATCGCACATGTGCGTCGAGCACCGGCTGGCCCAGCCTGTGCAGCGCCGCCAGGGGGTGGACGATATGCTCCTTGAAGAGATCCATGTCGGACCGGAAGCGGACCCGATCTCCCCTTCTCAGATAATCGACGATATCGGCCGAGGTGCTTTCCGGGAGCCATGCGGCGTGCGTGTGGCCGATGGCCGCGACGAACCTCTCCTGGAAATAGAAGTTGTCGCCGACCACCATTCGATCCCGGGCGCCCTCCAATGCGGTGATGCGCAGGGCATCGGCGTAGGACGCGCCCAGAGGCTTCTCCAGGTAGACCAGCTTGCCGGCTCGGAGCGCCACTTCCGCCGATGACAGGAGATCCGACGCGGGGGTCGCGATCAGCACGGCATCGATGTCGGGGTGGCCTGCGAGCGCGGAGAGGGACCCCACGCGGGTCATGTCTCCACGGTAGGTCTCCATCGCACGATAGAAGCGCGCGCTGTCCCGCGTCGCGATGTGGGTGACGGAGATCTCCGGGATAGCGCGTAGCTCATCGAGGTGCCTCTCCAACACGACCTGACCGAGACCATAGATTCCCAGACGCACGATCTATCCCCACTTCTTCGGATTAGACAACAATTGAGATCGACTTCCGTATGAAATCCGCGACCGTCCTCGACGGGCTCCACCGGAAATCGTCCATGACGTTCATCGGGTCCCCCACCGACACTCGCAACGCTGCCGGAGTGCTGGGCGCCGTCACGGTGGGGATGGCGGCATCTCGCCGGGCGAGGGTGACGACATCATTGACGCTCAACACGTCGGGTCCAGCGACGTTGTAGATCCGCAGCTCCTCAGCGGTGCGCGTCGCGTCAGCCGTGACCACGGAGACGAGCAGATCCATGAGGTCGTCGACATGCAGGAACGTTCTCGTCTGCTCGCCGTCCCCGGACAGCGCGAGCGACTCGCCGGTCGCGGCCGCGTGGACGACGGACGGCAACAGCCGATTGTGCTGTTGCCCGGGCCCATAGATGTTGTAGAGCCGCATGATGGTCGCCGCGTAGGCGCCCCCGGAGGCGATGTGGTGGGCACGAAGCACCAGCTCCTGAGCCGCCTTGCTCGCGGCGTAGGGGCTCTTCGGCACCAGCGGTGCCTTCGTCGATGGTCTCGTGGCGTCTCCGTACACCTCGCACGACGAGAAATGCAGGAGCTTCCCGCGGAATCCGCCCGTGCTCAGAGCGTCCAGGAGGTTCTGGGTGGCGAGGACATTGTTCGTCAGGTACCGACGAGGCTCGGTGAAACTCGACGGAACGAAAGAGAGAGCGGCGAAGTTGAGCACCCAGTCGTAGTCCGCGCTGTCTCTCAGGGCATCGATGGTTGCTCGGTCGTCGGTCAGGTCGACGCGGATGTCGGTGTTCTGACCTTCCTCGCGATCGAGCACAGTGATCACGGACTCGGGGAAATCTCGGCGCAGACGTTTCGCGCTATGGCTCCCGAGGAAACCGGCCCCGCCGGCCACGAGCACGCGAGGAGCTGCGCCGTCGTTCATCCGGCCACCCCGGTCTCGACGCGGTGAACCTGCATGCCGACCTTGGCAGCGATCGCGCAGACGTCCGCGCTGTCGTCGTAAACGCGGAGTGTGTCGGAGGGGCGATTCAGGATCGCTCCCAGCCGTCGCCAGAAGTCCTCGGTCTCCTTGGCCAAGCCGAGGTCGAGGCGACTGAAGATGGACGCGGCAGAGAGCGAGGGCAGCCACGCATCCAGATACTCGCGGACGTTGGCAGAGAGGTTGTTCGTGGCGATCACGATGTCCTTCGTGGGGAAACGCGCGATCAAGGAGAGGGCTTCCGGTCGCGGGGGCGTCTGCATGATGAGGGCCTGGATGCGTGCGTAGGTCTGTTGCCTCGGCGCGCCCTCTCGATGCGAGCGTTCCGTCTCTCGTCGCCGAATCGGCTCGGAATCGACGATGACCCCGTCGAAATCGATGACGAGGGTGCTGCGGGAGTCAATGACCACTCGCACCGGAACCGTCTGCGTTCTGCGCGAGGCGGATCCACTCGGCGATCGCGTTCGAGCAAGCGATACCGTGATCGTCCGAGGTGTTCATGAACGTGCGCGATGTATCGATCCCCTCCGACTTCTTCCTGATGAGGTGTCGTATGCGTGAGACGAAGTCGACGAACTCATCGGGGTCGACGGAATTGCGTCCGTCCCTGCCGATGACGATGTCACGCCGCTCCTCCGGGAGTTGCTCGTAACGTGCGCGCACAGTCGAGTCGTCGAGTTCGAGGACGGCGGTGTAGACGGTGAGATCCGGCCACGTGCGCCAGTAGGCCAGATCGTCGATCCAGCCGGCGATCCGGTGGATGCGGCTCTGCTCATAGCCGAGATTCTCCGCTTCGATCACGAAACGGCACGACGTCTTCAACCACCACGAGTCCAGAACCGCGACCCCACCTGCGCGCACGTGGGGGAGGACCTGACTCTCGAGGATGGCCGCGTCTTGAGTGATGGCGGCAAGGGCGAGCACCTCCAACGCCGGTACATCGTCCAGCGATTCACCGAAGAAGGTGCCGACGCTTCGGGTCAGGCGGTCGAGCGACGTGTCCGCGTTTGCCGTGACGCGCGAGAAGACCGTCCCGCCGAGCTCCGAGGCCAGCGAGCCGGCGACGGTCGATTTCCCTGTGCCGTCCGTGCCTTCGAGTTCGACGATGTATCCGCTCACGCTTTTATCCCTCTTGTTGTTCGGCGTTCAGATGAACGATTTCCCGAGCGCCGTCTAGATGCGCTCGATCACTCCGGCAGCCTCAAGCTGCGGTCTGATGAGATCGACGTCCGCAGGAGGAAGGGACGCTTCGTCGCCGGTGATCAGCGCCTGCCAGACCTTCGCGGCGACGACGGAGAGCAGCACATGGTTCTTCCCCTCCTCATTCAGGAGAACTCCGTCCGCGATCTGAATCGGCATGTGATTCGAGCGGAAGCTCGGAGTCGTGGTCGATCGGTCGACCGGGAATCGGTTGGACAGGATCTGGCTGGCGATGAGGAAATCCTGCAGGAACGTCTGGAGTTCCATGAACCGCGGATCCGATTCACGAATCCACTCGTACTGACCGAATCTTCGCGCGCGCGCCAACTGCTCCGAGGGCATACCCTGCCGAACTGCCTGGGTGAAGGCGTACTTGTCGACGAAGTACACATCGCCGGTCGCTGCCACCCACGACTTCACGGCGAAGTTGGTGGCCCGAGAGGCGGAGAATCCAAGACCGTCCCGGTTCCCGGCCTCCGCGAAACCTTCGGCATCCTCCAGCGTTGCGGCGGCCTCGAGAGCGAATCGTGCAGACAGCACCTGCTCGTACTCTCCCTCTCGGGGGAGGTTCGCGCTCACCCACGACGAGTAGAAGCCTTCGCCGATCACAGGGACAGCGGAGACCACGCGACTGAGGAAGTCGAAATCGGGTGATCTCATCTCCCCCAGCGCGTGCACTCGCGATTGCCCGACGCGGAGAGCATCGACAATACGCGCAACGGTTCGGCCAAACTCTCCGATCGTCCAGGTCTCGATATCGACGCGCTTGTCCCCGATGGTGAATTGATTCGCATACAATTCACCCCCAGCGGCTCCGCCGGGGTTGTCGAGGGTGACGAGGAAGACGTCGATGTCGCTCTTGCTGTTGGCGAGACCCGTAGGGACGCTGCCGACGAGGAGCGCGAATGCAGGATTCACACCTTCGCGAATCGAGTACTCGGTGACGGCTTCGTTCGCGGCCGACAGTGCCTGCGTCAGTGCCGTGGAGCTGGGGGCGGTTACCACCGGAGGGACGAGCTTGACGATTGCTTACGGAATGATCTTCCGGTCGGCGAGCGTGGTGACGTGCTGGCCGTTCGTCACCGTCGGACCGACGGAGGACGTGCCGGACGTCTGCCCTGCCCGGTTGGCCGCGCTGGGGACATCAGAGGAATTGACCACGGCCTGCACCGTGATCGGAACAGCCGAGAGTGCGAGCGCGCCGGCAGCGACAGCGGTGGTTCCGAGGGTTTTCGAGATCGTCTTCATGATGCGTACCTTTCAAACTCTTATAGCAACAGCTGGTCAACGCCTGCGACGCTACCACAGCGGATGTCGATCGCAATGGGGTCGAAAGTAGAGGATGCTCTTGCGAAAGGTCACCCGATTACAGTCTCTTCTGAAATGCAAGCGCGATCACGTCTGCATCATTGGGATTCAGGTGATCTCCGGCAGAGCTTGTCTCGGTGAGCAGGGACTGGTCGCTGACAGGTGTTCTTGGCGGCAGCGATGCGATAAAGAAATGCTGCTTCGAGACGTACATTCGTCCATCGGACTCGTCGAAGAACCAATCGAGATGCACGAGCAGCTTTCTCAGCTCGCCCGCGATCGTGACGCCCGTTTCCTCGAAAGTCTCACGCAGGGCCGCATCCCGGATCGACTCCCTTGCGTCCCGTCCGCCTCCGGGGATCTCCAGCCCTGCACCGTCGTCTCGTGGTGCGAGCAGCACATGCGACCCGTCGGCGGTGAACGCGATCACGTAGGCGGATTCGCGCAGCTGCGCCGCCTTCAATGGTGCGAATCTGGCGGTTCCCGTAGGCGATCGGAAGCGAACGTGACTGCTCCGGAAGAGGAGCCGGAGCAGATGCATCCGCAACATGCGGCTAGGGGGTCTCCGTCGACATGCTCTCGAACGCCTCCAGAATCGTTCGCGAGTGCTGAGAGGTGAACCCCCAGTGGAAGGGGAGGTTGAGGAGGCGGCGTCGCCAGTCGTCCGCCCGGGGGAACGTCGCGATCGGTCCCTCGACCGCAGCGCGTATCGCGGGGTCATCATGGGCCGCGTACAACCACATCGCGCGTGCCTGGATGCCCCGAGAGCGCAGGGTGCGCAGCACGTGATCCCGCTGGCTCTCGTTCTCCATGAGAAGCGACACCGGACCGAAGTCGGCATCGGTCGACCGGAGGACGGTCGTCGCAGGGAACGACTCGTCGAGCACCGCACCGAGTGCGGAGATGAAGTCCTTTCGCAAGGACACCAAGTCGGGAAGATGGCGTTGCGCCCGTGCGAGCGAAGCGGCACCCAGAACGGCGTTGAGCTCGCTGATGTTGGCGTTGAGCGACTGGGAGCTTCCCACCTTGTACGTGGTGGACTCGATGAGACCGTTTCTCTGCACGATCCGCCGTAGGGCATCCGCTTCCTGGCGGTCGTCGACGAAGATCGCCCCGCCCTCGCCGGCCGCGATCGGTTTGCTCGCGTGCAGGCTGATGACAGACATGTCTCCGAGAGTCCCTGCACGACGATCGCGGTCCTGGACGAGCAGACTTGCTGCCGAATCCTCGATCAGCAGACGCTTCTTCGTTCGCAGATCTCCGAGCGACGAGCTGAACAGGATGTCCATGTAGTGCATGCCCACGGTGATGGGGGCGTTCAGGCTCAGGGCGGCTGCGGCGTCGATCGTCGGCGTATCGGCCGAGGAATCCAGAAGATGGAGCGTCGAGCCGGACAGGGCCGCCGCCCGCGCAGCAGCGTGATAGCCGAAGTCGGGCACCGCCACTCTCCTGCCTCCGCGATCGGCCGCGTGGAACAGGCTGGCCATCAGCGCAGAGGTGCCGGAGGAGGTCAGCACGCAGTACCGTCCGACGGCATCCCCTAGGCGGTCTTCGAGGATGCGGGTGTACATCCCCCTGGTCCACTGGTCACCCTCGACCACGCTCTGCAGGTCTCCCTTGACATCGTCGAACCGGAGCCTCGGTGCGGCCCACGGCACGCCGGCTTCCTGTGCAAGGGAGTCTTCGATCATCGGTTGTTCACATTCCTCTCGATACCGGCGCTGATGAGGTACTCATCCGCATTCCAATTGATCTCGGCAGAGCCGTCGGCGGGGGTGGAGAGTGCCTGCAGCTCGGCGTCGATGACGCGTTCCGGGGCGAGCACGCTGATGCCGTAGTAGCTGGTGAGATTCTGCGAGGCGTCCTGCTGAGCGTTCAGGAAGGAGGCAAGTCTGTCCGAGTGGGAGGAACTCCACATCTCGCGCACCGAGGATGTGTAATGGTTCCCGAGCACCTGACTCTTGCCGATGATGCGGTTCGACGTCGTCGTACCGCTCAGACGGAAGACGATCTGAGTTCCGGGATACATGTCCTGGACGATGTGGATCGGGGCGGGCTCGCCGTCCCACTGCCCGACTCGCGTCGAACCCAGGTTGAGCCTGACGCTGGTCGACTTCTCGGGGAGATCATCCTGATAGGCGCGGAAACCCGATTCCAACCACTGCAGATCCTGAAGGTCGAGGGCGGCACTGTCCAACGACTGTGCTCTCCCCAGCTGGCACATCGGGCTGAGATCGATCGACGACGCGCCGAGCGCTTTCATGTCCGTCACGAAGCTCCGCCACTCACGGAAGTTGTCTTTCGTCAGGACGGAGATGATGTTCACCGTGATGCCGGACTCGATCGCCGCCCGCATTCCTCGGACGGCGCGGGTCCATGATCCTTGGCCCCGGTGCTTGTCGTTCGCCGCCTCTGCGCCGTCGAGGGAGAGCGAGATGCGCCTGACCCCTGAGCCGACGATGTGGTTCAACATCTTCGGCATCAGGAGCGTGCCGTTGGTGATGATCTGAAACGTCAGGCGCGGATAATCGGCCACGATGTCGAGGTATTCGTGGAAATCCTTCATCGTCGTCACTTCGCCGCCGGTGAGCGTGACTTCGAAAGTGCCCATCTCGCTGAGCTCATCAAGAATGGAGCGGAAGTGCGCCTGAGGCAGCGTCGGGCCGACGCCGTCTTTCGGAATGAACCCCGCGTTGACGTGGCAATAGTCGCACTTCAGATTGCATGTTTCGTTGAGGTCGATCACTGCGCGTAGCGGGCCGCGTGTGTATAAAGACGCCTCAATCGGATTCACGCGACCGAATCTAGCACTTCATCCACACGGAGCAACCCGCCGATCTGAAGCGTTCGATATGCGAGATCCAGATGGTCCAGATCGACAGGAGGTCCTCTTGCCTCGACGGGAGAGGACTAGTCGGACCGGTGATCGAAGTCGCTTCCGGGGCCGATCACCGGCCCTGCTAACGTCGAAGAGCAGCCGCTTTCCGGGTCGGTCGAGCTTTCCGCTCCCACCGGGACAGACCTGTTCCTCGCTCGGATGCGGCCGCTCATCGATATATGACGCAAGTGTGAGGACGATACGTGACGAATAGAGAACGAGTAGCGATCATCGGCGCCGGCCCCTCGGGCATGGCACAGCTGCGGGCCTTCGAATCCGCAGCCCGCGCGGGGGCGGAGATCCCTGAGCTGGTCTGCTTCGAGAAGCAGGCCGACTGGGGCGGACAGTGGAACTACACCTGGCGCACAGGACTCGATGAGTTCGGGGAACCCGTGCATTCGAGCATGTACCGGAACCTGTGGTCGAACGGCCCGAAGGAGGCGTTGGAGTTCGCCGACTACAGCTTCGACGAGCACTTCGGCCGTCCCATCTCCTCGTACCCGCCGCGCCCCGTGCTGTGGGACTACATCGCCGGACGCCTGGAGAAGAGCGATGTGCGGGAGCTGATCCGCTTCCAGACCGTGGTGCGCTGGATCGAGTTCGACGAGGAGCGCGAGGTCTTCACCCTCACCAGTGAGGATCTGCCGAGCGGCCGGTCGCACGTCGAGGAGTTCGATCGCGTCATCGTCGCCACCGGGCACTTCTCCTTCCCGAACGTGCCGGACTTCCCCGGGATCGAGACCTTCCCCGGCTACATCAGCCACGCCCACGACTTCCGAGGCGCAGAGGCCTTCGCAGATCGCGATGTGCTCGTGATCGGGTCGAGCTACTCGGCGGAGGACATCGGCAGCCAGGCGTTCAAGATGGGTGCCCGTTCGGTCACGGCGAGCTTCCGTTCGGCACCGATGGGCTATGACTGGCCCGAAGGCATCGAGGAGCGTCCGGTCGTCGAGCGCTTCGAGGGCAGCACGGCATTCTTCGCCGACGGGACCTCGAAGCATGTCGACGCGGTCATCCTGTGTACGGGATATCTGCACAAGTACCCGTTCCTGCCCGATGACCTGGCCCTGTCGTCGCCCAACAACGTCTACCCCGAAGGGCTGTACCGGGGTGTCGTGTGGCAGGGGAATCCGCGTCTGACCTACCTGGGCGCGCAGGACCAGTGGTTCACGTTCAACATGTTCGACGTGCAGGCCTGGTACGTGCGCGACCTCATCCTCGGCCGTCTCGAACTGCCCGACGAGCAGGAGCGCGCGGCCTCCATCGCCGAGTGGCGCGCCCGTTTCGACCGCATCGACTCGGCCGCGGCGGAGATCCGCTTCCAGGCCGACTACATCCGTGATCTCCTCCAGCTCACCGACTACCCGGAGTTCGACATCGACCGGGTCGTGGAGATCTTCCTCGCGTGGAAGCACGACAAGAAGGAAGACATCGTGGGCTATCGCGACCGCACTTACGAGTCGGTCATGACGGGCACGATCGCCGTCGTGCACCACACGCCGTGGCTCGAAGAGCTCGACGATTCGCTCGAGCGCTATCTCGACGTCGATCCGGACGCCACCGAGACGACACGGATCATCGCGGGTCAGCCGCGTGATGATGACCGCGAGGCGCTCGCCGCAGTCTGAGCCTCTCGGTCTATGCCCCTTCCCTCCGTCTGTGGAGGGGAGGGGCATCGTCACGCGGTGTCGCGCGTGCCCCGAAACCGGCCGACCCAGACCACGAAGGCGGCGGTGGCGATGATGATCGCGGCGATCAGCAGCACCCAGAGCGCCACGCCCCCGTAGCCGCCGTTGAGGTGGGGATTCAGGAACGGATACGGATACCACCATGGTTCGCCTGTCGCGGGCGCGATCACGAGGTTCGCCCGGATCAGCGTGTAGGCGACCCACACGATCGGGAAGATCGCGGCGATCCCGACCGCACTCCAGCCGAGCGCCCGACGGCGAGGCGCGAAGAGCAGGTCGACGAGCATGATGACCGGGATGACCACGTGCAGCACCTCGTTCGACCAGAGGACGGTCGAGCCCTGGGGCAGCTCGATCCCGCGCAGCAGCGTGTTGTAGACGACGCCGGTGACGATCATGTAGGTGCTGGCGCACACCAGGAGCACCGCCAGCCACCGCGGTTCGGCCGACGTGGTCTTCCGGTTCGCGAGAGCCCAGATGCCGCCGATGGCGAGGACCACGGCCGCCAGCACGTTGGAGAGGATCGTGAAGAAGCTGAAGAAGTTCGCCACGACCGTGGGCAGATGCGAGCCCCACGCGGTCTCCGAGCTGAGGGCGATCTCGAGAGTGCGCACCAGCTGGGCGACGATCGCCGCCACGGCCAGAACCGATGCTGCCAGTCGTACGTAGGGCCACCAGGTCGTCATTTCGCCTCCGAGCGAAACTGTAGCGTCACTCGCGGGCCGCGGCGGTGGGGGGCGATGACTCAGGCGCGTCGCCGCCACCGCAGACGCGTGATCAGCACGCCCAGCAGACAGAGCGCGCCGCCGAGGAACATCAGCGGCGTCGGCACCTCCCCCAGGATCGCCCACGACATCAGGATCGCGATTGCCGGCACGACATAGGTGGTGGCCGACGTCTGCCCCGCAGTGCTGCGCTGCAGAACGTACGCCCACGTCGTGAAAGCGATCGCCGTGGGGAAGATGCCGAGGTAGACGACCCAGAGCGTCGCATCGAGCGGTGCCGTCTGGAGCGAGCCGATGAGGTTGCCGATCCAGGGCAGCAGCGCGACGGTGCCGACCCCCGCGCCGAGCCACGTGAGGGTGGTGGCGTCGACACCCGAGGTGAGCAGACGCTTCTGCACGAGCGTGCAGCCTGCGTACATGACAGCGGCGAGGAGGGCGAGCAGGAGTCCCGTGATGTCGGGGCCGGCGCCGGAGGTGGAGTTCATGCCGATGAGCACGACCCCGAGGAAGGCGATGGGTGCGCCGATCACGAGCGGCTTCGGGAATCCCTCACGCAGGAACAGTCCGCTGAACACCACGACCATGAGGGGTGCGAGGTTAACGACCATCGCAGCGGTGCCCGCATCGAGGGTCAGTTCCGCGCTGTTGAGCGCGAGGTTGTAGACGCAGAACCAGCCGATGCCCCAGACCGCGATGAGCAGCCAGTGGCGTCGGGCGGGGATGCGGATGCCGTGTCGGATCGCGATGATCGTCAGCACGGCCGTGCCGACGGCCATGCGGAGCAGCGCCAGAGCGCCCGGGTCGTAGTGCGGACCCGCTCCGCGGATGCCGATGAACGCCGACGCCCACAGCACCACTGTGACCAGTGCGGCGGCGAGGACGAGCGCACCCGGCTTCTTCGGCGTCCCGGGGTTCGCGGGCATCCGGGGCTTCTCGGGTGCTCCGTCGTCGGCACGGATCCCGTCGGAGGTGATCTCGGGGTCGCCGGATGCGGCTGCTGGCATCCTCCGATCCTGGCAGGGGTGTCCGACATCGAGCGAGCCGCGCGAGTGCCATCCCCCGTCGTATTTCGGACGACGACCGCTCCGGTCGCGATATTCCATCTTCAACGGCCGCCGAGGCTGTCATATCGCGACCGGAGCGGTCGAGCGGCCGGAGGGCCGTCGAGGAACCCTTCGATAGGATGGGACGGCCCGAAGAGGGCCAGCTCATCGGCCGGTGCAAACCCGGCGAAAGCCAGGGGGTTACCCATGCCAGGAATCGTTATCGTCGGCGTGCAGTGGGGCGACGAAGGAAAGGGCAAGGCCACCGATCTGCTCGGTGAGCGCACCGACTGGGTGGTGAAGTTCAACGGCGGCAACAACGCCGGACACACCGTCGTCGTCGGCGACGAGAAGTACGCGCTGCACCTGCTGCCCTCCGGCATCCTGTCGCCCGGCGTCACTCCGGTGATCGGCAACGGCGTGGTCATCGACCTCGAGGTGCTGTTCTCCGAGCTGGAGGCGCTCGCCGCCCGTGGCATCGACGTCTCGCGGCTGAAGGTCAGCGCCAACGCGCACATCATCACGCAGTACCACCGCACGCTCGACAAGGTGACGGAGCGGTTCCTCGGCAAGCGCAACATCGGCACGACCGGCCGCGGCATCGGCCCGGCGTACGCCGACAAGATCAACCGTGTCGGCATCCGGGTGCAGGATCTGTTCGACGAGAACATCCTGCGCCAGAAGGTCGAGGGCGCTCTCGACCAGAAGAACCACCTGCTGGTGAAGGTCTTCAACCGCCGTGCGGTCACGTGCGACGAGATCGTGGAAGACCTGCTCTCCTACGCCGAGCGGCTGCGGCCGATGGTCGCCGACACGGGCTACCTGATCGCCGAGGCGCTCGACCGCGATGAGGTCGTGGTGTTCGAGGGTGGCCAGGCCACGATGCTCGACATCGACCACGGCACCTACCCGTTCGTGACCTCGTCTTCGGCGACAGCCGGAGGAGCGGCGACGGGCTCCGGCGTCGGTCCCGGTGCGCTCGACCGCATCGTCGGCATCGTCAAGGCCTACACGACCCGCGTGGGCTCGGGTCCGTTCCCGACCGAGCTGTTCGACGAGCAGGGCGAGTGGCTGCGCAAGCAGGGCTTCGAGTTCGGCACCACGACCGGCCGCCCGCGCCGGGTGGGCTGGTACGACGCCCCCATCACGCGCTACGCCACGCGCATCAACGGCATCACCGACCTCGTGCTCACGAAGCTCGACATCCTCACGGGCCTGGAGCAGATCCCCGTGTGCGTCGCCTACGACGTCGATGGCGAGCGATTCGACGAGGTGCCGGTCAACCAGACCGACTTCCACCACGCGAAGCCGATCCTGGAGTACTTCCCCGGCTGGAGTGAGGACATCTCGGTCGCTCGGACCTTCGAGGACCTGCCGCAGACGGCGCAGGACTACGTGCTGGCGCTCGAGAAGATGAGCAACACGCGCATCTCGGTGATCGGTGTCGGCCCGGAGCGCGACCAGGTCATCGTCCGTCACGACCTGCTCGACTGATCCGCACCCGATGACGCGCTTCTGGCTCGGCGGCTACGGCCCCGCGATGGACGGTTCGGCCGAGGGCATCGGCCTGCTCGCGGGGGACGAGGGCCGCGAGGCATCCACCCTCGCCTACCGTGGCACTGCGGTGGAGGTTCCGTCGCCGTCCTGGCTGGCGCAGCATCCGACCCTCGACATCGTCTACGCGGCACTGGAGGGTGACTCCGCGGTGCAGGCGTTCGTCCGTGCGGGTGAGGGTGTGCTGGCCCCGCTGGGTGCGCCCGCGCCGGTCGGCCAGTACGTGTGTCATGTGGCGGTCGCCCCGAACGGCTCGGCGCTGATCGCCAGCTGCTACGGCGACGGTCGTGTCGTGAGACTCGGGCTGGACGCGGAGGGGCGCATCGTCCCCGCGAAGGCGGATGCGGCGGCGGCACTCCGCGAGGCCCTGTTCGGGGACGACGCGGATCCCGATGCTCCCGCTCCCACCCCTCCCGGAGACGGCGTCGCGGCGGTGGACCCGTACGGCATGGGCGGCGACCGTGTCTCGCATGCGCACGCCGCGGTGTTCCTCCCCGACGGACGCGTCGCCACGACCGACCTCGGGTTCGACCTCGTGCGGTTCTGGCGGCAGAGCGGCAGCGGGCTGGTGCTCGACCACGAGGTGGTTCTGCCTCTCGGCACCGGACCGCGGCACATGGTGCTGCACCCCAGCGGGCACCTGCACGTGGTCACCGAGTACTCGTGCGAGGTGTTCACGCTCGCGCGCGCGGCCGACGGCACCTGGAGCGTCGTGTCGGTGGCGCTGACGAGCCCGATCGCCGAAGTGGGCACAGACTTCCCCGCCGAGCTCGCCCGCACTCGCGACGGGCAGTTCCTCTACACGGCCCTGCGTGGAAGCAACACGATCGCGGCGTTGCGGGTGCGCGGCGGAGGCGAGGCCTTGGAGTCGGTGGCGCTCGCCGATTCGGGCGTCGACTGGCCGCGTCACCACCTCGTCCACGAGGGCAAGATGCTCGTCGCGGGGCAGCGCTCCGACACCATCACTCTGATCGACCTCGACGAGCGCACGGGCGCGCCGCTCGGTATCCGCCACGAAGCGCAGGTCCCGACGCCGACGCACTTCCTTCCGGTGCGCTGAGGCATCGCGAGATCCGTTCTTGACCTCAACCTCACTTGAGGTTCTACTGTCGTCATCATGACTTCGGAGACCGAGCAGGCGGCGACGCCGGATGCAGCCGCAGCTCGCATCATGAGCAGCCAATACGTGTGGATCACGATCGGCGCGTGCGCGCTCGTGTTCCTGGGGGCGTTCGAGTCCCTGGCGGTCACGACGGTGATGCCGACCGTGAGTGCCGACCTCGGCGGCGAACGGCTATACGCGCTGGCGTTCGCCGGTCCTCTCGCCACCGGGGTCATCGGCATGGTGATCGCGGGAAACTGGGCCGATCGTCGGGGGCCGGTCGCCCCGCTGTACACCGCGGTCGCGATGTTCATCGTGGGGCTGCTCATCGCCGGTCTCGCCCCGAGCATGGAGGTCCTCGTCGCCGGCCGGTTCGCGCAGGGTCTCGGCAGCGGCGGCCTGATGGTGGCACTGTACGTCGTCGTCGCCCGGGTCTACCCGCAGGAGCTGCACCCCGCGATCTTCGCCGGATTCGCGGCTGCGTGGGTCATCCCCTCGCTGATCGGACCAACGGTCGCGGGAGCCGTGACCGAGCTCTGGAGCTGGCACTGGGTCTTCCTCGGTGTGGTGATCCTGGTGCTCGTGGCGCTGCTGATGGTGATTCCAGCCCTTCGCGGTCTCTCGAGCGACGGCGATGCGACGACACCGTGGGCATACGGCCGCCTCGGTTGGTCGATTCTGGCGGCGGCCGCGGTGCTGACGCTGAACCTGGTCGGCGACATCCCCGGTGTCGGCCCGGTGCTGGCGGTCGTCGCTGTGATCGTCGCCCTGATCGCGGTTCGCCCGCTGGTTCCCCGCGGAACCTTCCGCGCGCAGCGGGGGCTGCCCTCGGTCATCCTCGTCCGCGGGCTCGCAGCTGCCGCGTTCTTCGGCGCGCAGATCTACCTGCCGTACCTGCTCACCGATCGCTATGACCTGTCGCCGACCCTCGCGGGGCTCGCCCTGACCGGAGGTGCGCTCTCGTGGTCGGTCGCGGCGACGGTCCAGGGGCGGATGGGCGTTCGCCTCTCGAGCGTGACGGCGGTGCGCATCGGCACGATCCTGGTCTTCGTCGGCATCGTGCTGACCGTCGCGATCACAGCCATCAGGGCGGACGCCGCACTGCTCGCCGTCGCCTGGATCGTGGAGGGTCTGGGGATGGGGCTCATGAGCCCACGTACCAGCGCGCTGACGCTCGCGATGTCGACACCGGAGAATCAAGGCTTCAACAGCGGCGCGATGACGGTCGCCGATTCGTTCGGCAGTGCCATGGCGCTCGCCATCACGGGGACGCTGTTCACGGCGTTGGCCACCGCGGACCCGTTCCTGGGAGTGTTCGCCCTGGCTGCGGTGATCGCGATCGCGGCGGCGGTGCTCGCTCCACGGGTGAGCGCGGCCGTTGAACGGCGCGGGACACGGCCGGGGGGAGAAGCGTGAGCGGGGAAGCGAGGGAAGGTCGTGCTGGTGCCGTCTCCGCGGTGACCTCGCCGCGGAGGAGAGGCGAACGGAGCCGCACGGGCGCAGTTCACCTCGGAAGCCTGAGCAGCAGCGCCGCGTTGTGACCCCCGAAGCCGAACGATGTCGACAGCACTGTGCGGACCGGATGCCGTCGCTCCTGGTCGCGCACGAAGTCCCAGCCCTCCGCGTCGGGGTCGGTCAGGTTGATCGTCGGAGGCAGCACCTGGTCGCGCAGGGTCATCGCAGCGATCGCTGTCTCGACGACGCCTGCTGCGCCGAGCAGATGCCCGGTGGTGGACTTCGTCGCCGTGAGCGGAACCGACGGTGCCCTCGCTCCCAGCGCCTGCTCGAGTGCGATGAGCTCGGCCGCGTCGCCGAGCACCGTGCCCGTGCCGTGGGTGTTGACATGATCGACTGCGGATGCGGTCGTGCGGGCATCGGCGAGACAGGCGTTGATCGCCCTGGTCGCTCCCGCGGCGGCCGGATCCGGTGCCGTGGCGTGGTGGGCGTCGCTGGTCGCACCGAACCCGGCGACCGTCGCGAGAGGGCGTGCGCCGCGTTCGTCGGCGAGGTCTGCGGCCTCGAGCAGAACCGCGGCGGCGCCCTGGGCCATGACGAAACCGCTCCGCGCACGGTCGAAGGGGCGGGAGGCCGATGAGGGGTCATCGCCGAATCCGGTGACGACCGAGCGCAGGTTCGCATGCGCCGCGAGATGCAGCGGACCGAGGCAGTCGTCCATCCCGACGAC
>NZ_QOAY01000049.1:36876-37262 GCF_003314775.1 Microbacterium sp. H6
CCGCATCGGCGTATCCGTGACGGATGCGCCGTAGGCCTTCGCCGATCGCGATGGCGCCGCTCGCGCATGCCGCTGTGACGGCGTGGGTCTGTCCGAGGAATCCGTATCGACGGCTGAGGATCCCGGCGACGGCATCCGCGGTTCCATAGACGGCGAGGCTCGGCGGCACCCGGCGCCGACCGGCCTCTCGCAACGTGCCGGCTGCCTCCGTCACCGCGTCGACCGGCCCTGATCCCGTGGCGATGATCACCTGCGCGGCATCCGCGTTCCACGGCAGGTCACCTGTGCCCGCATCATCCATCGCCTCATCAGCGGCGGTGATCGCCCACTGCTGCATCGGAGTGAGGTGGCGGACGAGTGGTGTCGGCAGGTCGGCGGGGGCGGTG
>NZ_QOAY01000049.1:37313-40963 GCF_003314775.1 Microbacterium sp. H6
GGCGGAAGCCGCGTGATGCCGCTTCGTCCGGCGCGGACTGACGCCCACATGCTCGGCGCGGTGAGACCACTCGGGGTGATGGCGCCGATCCCGGTGACGACGACAGACCTCTCGACGCTCACGATGGCCTCCGCCCGAACGCCACGAGATCGGCGACCGCGGTGCGACGAATCTTGCCGCCGGAGGTTCGTGGGAACTCCGGTAGGCGGTGCCAGCGGCGTGGCACGGATGCCGGAGGGAGTCGGTCCCTCGCCCACGTGCGCAATGTCGCTGCCGGTGGCGCATCGCCTTCGACGACCAGGGTGATCCGCGTGCCGAGGTGATCGTCACTCTCGGCGATCACGCAGATGTCGCCGAGGCCCGGCATCCCGTCGAATGCACGTTCCACTTCGTCGAGGGCGACGGTGTGCCCGCCGGTGGTGACGACATCTCCGCTTCTGCCGGCGAACGAGAAGTCCCGGCCACGCAGCCGCCCCTGATCGTGCACGCTCGCCCAGCCGTCGGCATCCGTCAACGACGCGGAAGTCGTTCCCGGCAGGTAGCCGGTCGAGCACGAGGGGGAGCGCACCCAGAGCGTGCCGAGCTCGCCGGGTGCCAGATCATCGCCGTCGTCGTCGCGCACCCGGGCTTCCACCTGCGGGTAGAGCCGGATGCGTCCGTCGCCGGCGCGGTCGTCGCCGATGAAGCCGAGTTCGCCGGTGCCGAAGTAACTGAGCGTCCGGGTGCGGGGGAGTGCGTCGGACACTCTGGCTCGAGCCGACGCCGAGAGCGCGGCGCCTCCCGTGACGATCAGCTCGATGCCGTCGTACCTTCCCGGGTTGCGCCTCGCGGCGTCGGCGAGGGCGGCAGCCGCCGCCGGAACAGTGACCACTCGCGTGATGCGTTCGTCCCGCGCGCGGAGGGTGAGCCACAGGTCGTCGAGACGGTCGGCGACGTGCAGCTCGCCGCCGGAGGCGAGAACCTCGAACAGTGTGTAGAGAGTCAGGCTGTACGACATCGGGCCCGGTGCGAAGGTCGCGACGCGGTTGCTCGCACCCAGATATGTGCGCGAGACATCGATGTTCGCGGTGTACTGCGCGCGGGTCTTGAGGAAGGGCTTCGGTCGTCCTGTCGTACCGGATGAGGTGAGCAGCAGGAATGGGGCATCGTCGGCAGGATCATCGGGGTCGGCATAGGCGAGTGATCCGGAGTTCTCGAGGTCAGCGAGCCCGAGGATCAGACCCGGCCAGCCGCTCGCATCCAGCGCGGCTCGCAGCGCGGTGACATCAGTGATCACCGCCACCGCGCCGGTCGATGTGATCAGCTGCGTCTGCAGCGACACCGGCCAGTGCGCATCCACCACGCTGAGGATGCGATCGCCCACCTCCATCGCGACGACGGCGCGGGCGGTGTCGAAAGCACGGCTCAGACAGATGGAGACGACGGGCCGTGGCGTCGAAAGACCGCGTGCATCCGCCCGCGCCGAGGGGGCTGTGAGCAGGCGCTCGAGAGACGCCGAAAGCCGCCGCGACTCCGTGTGGAGCTCGCCGTAGGTCACGCCGGCATCGTGGTCGACGATCGCCGGCCGAGCGGGGTCTTCGACGGCGACACGGCGCAGCATCGGGGAGAAGGACGTGGTGGCTCCTGGGGTGGCTTTGCGTGGAGAGGATGGCGTCCCTATTGTAATGAACACCGTTCAGGTGAACGGTGTTCAGGAGGACTCATGACAACGTCGCGCGCCACAGACACCAGCGCATCGCTCGGACGCATCGCGGTGTTCGCCGCCCTGATCATCGTGCTCGGCGCGGTGATCGTGCCCCTGCCCGCCGGCGTGCCCATCACCGCGCAGACCCTCGGTGTCATGCTCGCAGGGCTCGTGCTGGGTCCGCGCCTCGCGCCTCTCGCCATCCTCCTCGTGCTCGTGCTCGCCGCCGTCGGGCTGCCCGTGTTGGCGGGCGGTCGTGGAGGACTCGGAGTGTTCGTCGGCCCGAGCGCCGGGTACCTCATCGGTTGGATCGCCGGCGTCGTCGTGATCGGCCTGCTCATGCGCACGGGGCGCTTCACCTGGTGGCGCTCCGCGATCGCGGCACTGGTCGGCGGTGTGTTCGTGGTCTACGCGTTCGGCATCCCCGTGCAGGCTCTCGTGACCGGCGTGCCCCTCGGACCCACGGCGCTGTCGAGCCTCGCGTTCCTGCCCGGCGATCTGATCAAGGTGACCGCGGCCACGCTCGTCGTCGTCGCACTCCGGCGCGCCTACCCGCGGGCCTTCGCCGACGGTGTGCGGGTGCGGGAGCCTGCGAGAGCGGTGGCGTAGGCGTCACCGCCGCGGACTGGCCGCTCGCGGAGGGGTGAAGGCTCCGACCCCGACGGCCTCGCGCTGACGACGTCGACGACGTTCGAGCAGCCCGGTGCGGCCGGGTGGCTCAGGCGTCTGACCCGCACGCTCCCCGCCGGTGGGGCAGCAGGCGCACCGGCGACGGCCAAGAGCACCAGCACCTACTACGGCGATATCAACAGCGCCCCGGCTGTGTGCGGCCTTCCGGCGGGGACCAAACAGTTCGGTCTCCTCAAGTCCACGACGGGACCGACCCCGGCAACGGGCACGCCGATCACCACGGAGTACGCGTATGACGCGTGGGGTCGCACGGTGGGGACGAAGACCAGCGGCGACACAGCGTGGTCGTGCACCGGGTACGACGGCCGGGGCAAGGTGATCTCCACGACGGTCGCCGGCCCTTCGGGCGTGGCGACGATCTCGAGCACGACAACGGAGTCGAGACGGGTGACGAACGGTGGATACACCACCGTCACGAGCGGGGTAGCGGTCGCAGGGTCGCCGAACGGCTCGACCATCACGACCGTCTCAGACCTGCTCGGTCGGGTCGTGAGCTACACGGACGTGTGGGGCACGGTGACCACGCCCACATACGATCCCGCTTCCGGGCGTGTGACGCAGATCTCGACGACCCCAGCCAATGGTGCGGCATCGGTGACGGCGTACACGTATGACGCCGACGGCAAGGTGAAGACGGTCACGGTCGATGGGCAGCAGCTCGCGTCGGTGACGTATGACGCTTTGCAGCGGTTGAAGCAGATCGCGTATCCGGATGGTTCGGCGTTGAACAGCGTCAGCCGTGATGCGGCGGAGCGGGTGATCGGCCAGGAGTGGCTGGTCGGCGGTCAGGTCGTGTCGGACGCCGTTGTGCGTTCGCAGTCGGGCCGTGTGGTGAAGCAGCAATCGTCGACGGGTTCGACGTCGTATTCGTCGACGTACGGGTATGACACCGCGGGGCGGCTGGTGTCGGCGACCATTCCTGGGCACAAGCTCACCTATGGGTTCGGGTCGTCGGGTGGGTGTGGTCCGAATGCGGCGGCGGGCATGTCCGGCAACCGGACGGGTTCGACGGATGTGTGGACGGCGCCGGGTCAGGCGGCCGTGACCACCACGACGACGTCCTGTTTCGACTGGGCGGACAGGCTACTGTCCTCGACAGTCACGGGGGCGGTCCCGGGTGCGACGACTGTCGCGGATGGTCTGTCGGCGTCGGAGATCGTGTACGACGGGCGGGGGAACACGGTTCGTCTGGGTGACATGCAGTTCTCGTACGATGCCGCGAACCGGCACATCGGGACGACGTATGACGATGGGACGACGGTGCGGATCGTGCGGG
>NZ_QOAY01000308.1:0-807 GCF_003314775.1 Microbacterium sp. H6
TCGGAGGCCACATCGATGGGGAACCTCCTGGTGCAGGCCCGTGCGCACGGCGCAGTGCACGGAAGCCTCGCCGACCTGCGCCGCATGGTGCGCGCCTCCACCGAGCTGCGCAACTACGAACCCGCCCCGCGCTGATGTGGTGCGCCGGTCGCGCTCAGACCGGCGACTCGAGCAGCCGTCGGGCGAGAGCCGCGTCCGTCACCAGGGAGTCGACGATCCCGGAACGCAGCGCGGCGATGACGGCACCTGTCTTCGACGGGCCGCCGGCCACCGCGATCACCTCGGGGATGTGCCGCAGCTGCTCGGTGGACACCGCGAGCGACCGCTCGGCCACCGACCCCACCACGGCTCCGTTCTCGTCGATGAGCGTCGCGCAGATCTCCGCCTTGACGCCGGCGGCGAGCAACTCGTCGAGCGCGCCCGCCCTCCCCGCATTGTCGTAGAGCTGAGAGTCGGGCGGACTCCACGATCCGACCGCGACGACGGCCTTGGTCACCGAGTCGAACCGGCGGAAGGTCTCCATGATGCCGGGTTCGCGCCGCAGAGCGGAGGCGGTCGCTGCGGTCTCCACGAGCAGGGGCGCGAAGATGGCGCGGGAGCGACCGCCCGAGATCCGACTCACCTGGCGGATCACCTCGACGCCGTTCTCGGGCGTCGGCGCGGCGACCCCGGCGAGCTGGACGACCTCGCACGTCGCCAGGGTGCGCAGGTGCCCGGCCATCGCGGTCAGGGTGCGACCGGCCGTGAGCCCGAGCACGTCGCCGTCGGTGACGATCTCGCTGAGCAGGTCGGCGGCGGCACGACCCA
>NZ_QOAY01000308.1:838-1947 GCF_003314775.1 Microbacterium sp. H6
CGGTCCTGGATCAGCTCGGGCGTCGTCCCCGGGGTGATCACCGCGAGAGCGCGCGTGAGGCCGAACCGAGCACGCAACTGCATCGACAGGTCGAGATCGAGCGAGTCCGGCGCCTCGATCGTGATCTTGACCAGCCCCTGCTCGAGCGCATCCTCCAGCATCCGGGCGATCTTGAAGCGCGAGAGACCGAGCTCTTCCGCGATCTCGATCTTCGTCCGCCCTTCGAGGTAATGCCGGCGTGCGACGTGCGAGATCCGCACCAGCTCATCGGGTCCCATGTCGCCTCTTCCTCTCACGCCGCCAAGTCCGATCAGCATATCCGGATCCGACCGTTTGCGCTCATCTGAGCACCTGGTTGTCTCATCCGTCACGCATGGCTAATGTCGGTCGAGCAATCACGACCGCGCGACTGCACACGCACCACGAGGAGCCCGATGAAGCGCACTGAACTGCCGACGACCATGCGTGCGAGCGTGCTGGTCCGAGCCGGCGAGCTGACGATCGAGACCCGCCCCGTGCCGGCCCCCGCCCCCGATCAGGTGATCGTCCGGGTGAACGCGGTCGGCATCTGCGGCTCCGACGTCCACTACTTCCACGAGGGACGCATCGGCGATTTCGTCGTGGAGGAGCCGCTCGTCCTCGGCCACGAAGCCGGAGGCACCATCGTCGCGGTCGGCGCCGACATCGACGACTCCCGCCTCGGCGAGCGCGTCTCCATCGAACCGCAGCGCCCGTGCCGGGTGTGCGAGTTCTGCCGGAGCGGCCGTTACAACCTCTGCCCGCAGATCGAGTTCTACGCCACCCCACCCATCGATGGCGCCTTCGCCGAGTACGTCGCGATCCAGGGCGACTTCGCCTACGCCGTGCCCGACTCCGTGAGCGACGACGCCGCGGCGCTCATGGAGCCGTTGTCCGTCGCCATCGCCGCCGTGCAGAAGGCGGGGGTGCGCCCGGGCAGCCGGGTGCTGATCACCGGGGCCGGCCCCATCGGCATCGTCACCGCGCAGACCGCACGGGCCTTCGGCGCCACCGAGATCGTGATCAGCGATCCGATGGCGGAACGCCGAGAGGTCGCCCTGCGCTTCGGCGCGACAGAGGCGGTCGACCCC
>NZ_QOAY01000308.1:2018-3413 GCF_003314775.1 Microbacterium sp. H6
TCCCCTGTCGCCGTGAAGCAGGGCATCTCCGCGCTGAAGCCCGGCGGCGTGGCCGTACTCGTCGGCATGGGTGCCGACGAGATCGCCCTCCCCGTCTCCACCATCCAGAACCGCGAGCTGGTCGTCACCGGCATCTTCCGCTACGCGAACACCTGGCCGACCGCGATCGAGCTCGTCTCTTCCGGCGCCGTCGACCTCGACGCCCTCGTGACCGGCACGTTCGGTATCGCCGAGGTCCGGGAGGCACTCGATTCCGCCGCGCAGCCCTCGACGCTGAAGAGCATCGTGCGCCCCGGCCGCGAGCACGCGGGGGACGCATGACCGACCTCGAGCGCACGGGAAGCATCACCCTCGACGAGCAGCCCGACATGCTCGCGTGCATCGAAATCCGCAAGGCGTTCGGCGGGGTACCAGTGCTCAAGGGTGTCGGGCTGCATCTCGAGCCGGGCACCGTGACCGCGCTCGCGGGCGAGAACGGCGCAGGCAAGTCGACGCTCATGAAGATCGCCTCCGGCCAGATGAAGGCGGACGCCGGTCAGGTGCTGGTCCGGGGCGAGGAGCTGGCCGCGGGATCGGCACGTGACGCCCACCAGCGCGGCATCGCCATCGTGCCTCAGGAGCTCGCCTCGATCCTCGACACCACGGTGTACGAGAACATCTTCGTCGGACGGGAGCTGCGGGGGCGCCTCGGGCTCGTGGATCGTCGTCGCATGGCCAGAGAGGCCAAGGAGATGCTCGCGGAGTTCGGCGTCGACATCGACCCATCCACGCGGATGGGGTCCCTGCCGGTGGGCCTGCGCCAGATCGTCGAGATCGTCAAGGCGACCAGCACCGGCGCTCGCGTGCTGCTGCTGGACGAGCCGACCAGCGCGATCGCCGAACGCGAGGTGGCCCGTCTGATCGAGAACATGCGGATGCTGCGCGACCGCGGCGTCGCGATCCTCTTCACCACGCACAAGATGGAGGAGATCCGCGCGATCGCCGATCGGGTCGTGGTCCTCCGCGACGGCGGCCTCGTGGCGGACGCGCCGCTCTCGGAACTCAGCGACGACGACATCGTGACCGCGATGATCGGCCGCGAGCTCGAAGACCTCTTCCCCGACCTGCCGCCCGCGTCCGACGACATCGCCCTCTCGGTGCGCGGCCTCGACTACACGCCGGCTCCGCAGCCGGTCGACCTGCAGGTGCGCCGCGGCGAGATCGTCGGACTCGCAGGGCTCGTCGGCGCCGGACGCACCGAGCTCATCGAGGCGCTGTTCGGAGTGCGCTCCTCGACCGCCGGCGAGATCGCCGTCGGGGGCCGTCGCGTCCGCCGCGGACGCCCTGCCGACGCGATCACCGCAGGCATGGCGCTGGTCCCGGAGGACCGGAAGGGCGCTGGCGCCGTGCTCAGCA
>NZ_QOAY01000308.1:3710-6799 GCF_003314775.1 Microbacterium sp. H6
ACATCCTGGCGAACGCCACCCTGCCGCGCATGGATCAGTTCTCCGTCGCGGGATGGCTCAAGGGCCGCAGCCGCGTGGACGCGGTCTCCGAGGTCATGAGTTCGGTGAGGCTGCGCAGCCGCGGCCTCGGGCAGCTCATGGAGACGCTGTCCGGCGGCAACCAGCAGAAGGTCGTGCTCGCGCGTTGGCTCACCGGCGAGGTCAAGGTCCTCCTGCTCGACGAGCCGACCCGCGGCGTCGACATCGGCGCCCGCAGCGAGATCTACCGCATCATCACCGACCTCGCCGCCTCCGGCATGGCCGTGGTCATGGCCTCGAGCGATATGCCGGAGATCCTCGCGCTGTCGCATCGCGCTCTCGTGCTCAAGGACGGGGGCGTGGTCGCCGAGCTCGACCGGGCCGCCCTCCAGCAGCCCGACGTGCAGGACCGCATCTTCCGCCTCGCGAGTGGACTCGACATCTCCGAGGCCCCCGCCAGCAGCACCGCCCCCTCCGCAAAGGACGACCGATGACCGACACCCGCACCGCCGCGCAGACCTTCGTGCCCGAGTCGGAAGTGAAACGCTTCAGCCCCACCTGGTTCGGCGACCTCGCCATCCGCTACGCGATGGTGATCGTGATGGTGCTCATCATCGCCTTCTTCCTCTACCGCAGCGCGCGCTTCGGCACGGTCGACAACCTGCAGACGATCCTCGTCGCCGCGGCACCGTTCGCCCTGATCGCCCTCGGACAGACGCTCGTGATCCTCACCGGCGGCATCGACCTGTCGGTCGGCAGTGTCATCGCCGCATCCGCCGTCTTCGGCAGCCTCACCGCGAAGGCCTTCCCCGACCAGATCTGGCTCGCGATCGTCGCCGGTGTCGTCGTCGGCTTCATCGCCGGCGCGATCAACGGCTTCGTGGTCTCGGTGATCAAAGTGCCACCCTTCATCGCGACGCTCGGGATGCTCACTCTCGCATCCGGCGTCGCCTATGTCGCGGGCAACGGCGCCCCCATCACCGGGCTGCCTGCCGACTTCTCCCGCATCGCCAACGCGCAGTTCGGCGGGCTCACGCTCCCGGTGATCCTGATGATCGTCGGCATCCTGGGACTCGCGATCATCATGCGCCGCACCACGTGGGGCATGCGCGTGTACGCGATCGGCGGCAACCCGATCGCCGCGGGCATCGCCGGCATCAACGTGGGCCGCACCATCTTCAGCGTGTACGCCATCTCCGGCATGCTCGCGGGGATCTCCGGCGTCATGCTCGCCAGCCGCGTCACCCTCGGCGCACCGAACCTCGGCGTCGGGTACGAGCTCGACGCGATCGCTGCCGTCGTGATCGGCGGGGCGAGCCTGCTCGGCGGTCGCGGCTCGATCTGGGGAACCGCCCTCGGCCTGCTCCTCATCCAGACGCTCAACAACGGTCTCGACATCCTGACCGTGCCCGCGTACTGGCAGAAGGTCATCAAGGGCGTGCTCATCGTCGCGGCGGTGGCCGTCGACGTGTGGGCGACCCGACGACGAAGCCGCTAGCACACCGACGACCACCCCGACGAAGAAGACCCTGCTTCATCGCACCACCCAACGAGAGGAATCCCATGTTCACCAAGAAGAGCCGCATCGCCGCGGCTTTCGCCGTCACCTCCGTCGCAGCACTGATGCTCGCCGGGTGCGGCGCCGGCGACCCGAACGCGAACGCCGGCGGCGCAGACGACAGCGGTCAGGAGCGCATCACCATCGGCGTGAGCGTCTACGACATGTCGTCCTTCGTCACGGAGGGCAAAGAGGGCATCGAGCGCTACGCCGACGAGAACAACATCGAGATCCTGTGGAACTCCGCGGGCCTCGACGTCAACACCCAGGCCAGCCAGGTCGACCAGTACGTGACGGCCGGTGTCGACGCGATCGTCGTCATCCCCGTGCAGGCCGACTCGCTGCAGCCGCAGATCGCCGCCGCGAAGGCCGCCGACATCCCCTTCTTCGACGTCAACGCCTCGCTCAACAGCGAAGACCTCACCGGCTCGGTGCAGCCCGATGACGTGGCCGCGGGTGAGCAGGAGGCGCAGATGATGATGGACGCCCTCGACGGGAAGGGAAACGTCATCATCCTGCAGGGACCGCTCGGAGGCTCGGGCGAGATCAACCGCGGGAAGGGCATCGACAACGTGCTCGCCGAGAACCCCGACGTGAAGGTGCTCGCCAAGGACACCGCGAACTGGAAGCGCGATGAGGCCGTCAACAAGGTCAGCAACTGGATCTCGGCCTTCGGCGATGACATCGACGGCGTGATCGCCCAGAACGACGACATGGGCCTCGGTGCACTGCAGGCGCTCAAAGAAGCCGGCATGACCGACGTGCCGATCGTGGGCATCGACGGGATCGCCGACGGCCTCGAGGCCGTCAAGAACGGTGACTTCATCGGAACCTCGCTGCAGAACGGCACGGTCGAGCTGTCGGCCGGTGTCGCCTACGCCGCCGCCATCGTGCGGGGCGAGGACGTCAAGGAGAACCCCGTCTACCTGATGCCCGCGATCACCAAGGACAACGTCGACGAGGCGATCGGTCACGTGGTCACGGAGCGCGACGCGTTCCTGAAGAACCTGAGCGAGATGACCAACAAGAACCTCAAGAGCGGCAACATCGCCTACGAGGGTCTCACCGGCCAGTCCGAGTGACAGCAGCGCCAGGGCCGCGGAGATGCTTCGGTGTCTTCGCGGCCCTGGTGTTCGACGGACTGGTGTCTCACGCACTGGTGTTCCACGGACTGGTCGTTCACGGATGAGGGAGAAGCGGATGCCGATATACGTCGCCGGGGTGGATTCGTCCACGCAGAGCTGCAAGGTGAGTGTGCACGACCTGGAGACGGGAGAGATCGTGCGCTCCGGCCGGGCGGCGCATCCGTCCGGCACGGAGGTGGACCCCGAGGCCTGGTGGTCGGCACTCCAGAGCGCGATCGTCGATGCCGGCGGACTGCACGACGTCGCCGCGATCTCGGTCGCCGCCCAGCAGCACGGGCTCGTGGCGCTCGACGTGCAGGGGCGCGTGGTGCGTGACGCCCTGCTCTGGAACGACGTCCGCAGCGCCGAGGCCGCGGCGGCGCTCGTGA
>NZ_QOAY01000293.1:0-586 GCF_003314775.1 Microbacterium sp. H6
TTCCGTGCCGCGTGCCACGATGCCGTGGCAGTGCCGCCCCGCGAGCATGAAGCCGCTGGTCGCGAGACGGGCCTGGATGTCATCCGGACTCGCGAAGCGGGCGCCGAGCAGATCGTCGATGAGGCCGCGCTGCGCGAGCAGCGACCATTCGGAGTCACCGCCGTCCGCGAGGCATCCGAATGCGAGGGCCGTGGCCCCCTGTTCGAGCACGGTGAGCCGGCCGGCAGGATGCGCAGGTCCGGGGAGTGCGAGGAGGGTCCCCCACCGCACGCCGCGCGCCTGTACGGGCACACGGTCGGCCGAGCGCAGCTTCCCCAGCGCCTCCGCGACCGGCATCCGCAGGGTCTCGTGCGCGATCACCTCACGCGCCAGGTTCTCCAGTACGACGGGTGCGCCGAGCGCTCTCGCCGTCTCCGCGACGACGACGTCGGCCGGAGCTCCGCGCAGGCTGAGCGCCGTGAAGAGCTCGTGCAGGTGCTGGCGTTCGCGCAGGGCCATGGTCTGCGCCGCGATCAGCGCGCGGTGCACGGTCTCCGTGACCGTGACGAACTTGATCTCGCTGGTGAGTGCGATCAGTGCGAGCCCG
>NZ_QOAY01000293.1:633-2047 GCF_003314775.1 Microbacterium sp. H6
CGTGCACACCTCGACGACGGCCTCCGGGATGCGCGCCTGGCCAGAGCCGAGCTCGACCACGATACCCGCGACCCCGGCCTGATGCAGTCCGACGGCGAAAGCACGCAGTTCCGCCGGAGCGGTCGGCCAGCCGGCCCCGGTGCTGAGCAGGAGCTCCCCGCCGTCGAGCAGACGGGCGACACCGGCACTGTCGGACACGTGCACCCAGCGCACGGCGGCATCGAGCGCCCCACCGCCGACGATCACCTCCGGAGCGCCCGCCTGCAGCACGGGCTCCGCGAGGACGTCGGCGACCGTGAGGAGGGCGTCGCCACGAACCGGACGATCTGTCCGGATGGAGCGGAAGTCCTGACGTTCTGACATCACGACCAGCTCCTCGGCTCTGTGATCATTGAGGAGCACAAGCCTATCGGACACCGGTCAGAGTGTTCGAACGGCGCATTCTTCAGCCCTCGGAGGAACATCGTGGACATCGTCCGTCACGTCATCAACGGAGCGGAGACCGCCGAAGCGGCCCGCACCGGCCAGGTCTTCGACCCCGCCACCGGCCAGGTGTCGAAGCAGGTGGCCTTCGCGTCCACCGTCGAGGTGGACTCCGCGATCGCCGCCGCAGCCGCCGCCCTCCCCGCCTGGCGCGAGACGAGCCTGATCAAGCGCGCCGATGTGTTCTTCCGCCTGCGCCAGCTGCTCAAGGAGCGCACGCCGGAGCTCGCCGCGATCGTGACGAGCGAGCACGGAAAGGTGCTCTCGGATGCAGCGGGCGAGGTGTCGCGCGGCATCGAGAACGTCGAGTTCGCCGCCGGCCTCGTGCACCTGCTCAAGGGCGAGCGCAGCGAGCAGGTGGCCCGCGGCGTCGACGTGCACTCGGTCAAGCAGCCGGTCGGCGTCGTCGCGGCGATCACCCCGTTCAACTTCCCGGTCATGGTGCCGCTGTGGATGGTGGCCTCGGCCATCGCCTGCGGCAACACGGTCGTCCTCAAGCCCAGCGAGAAGGACCCGTCCGCCTCCGTCTGGCTCGCGAAGCTCTTCAGCGAGGCGGGCCTGCCCGACGGAGTGCTCAACGTCGTCAACGGCGACAAGGAGGCCGTGGACGCGATCCTGGACTCCCCGCGCGTCAACGCGGTGAGCTTCGTCGGCTCCACTCCGATCGCCCGCTCGATCTACCAGCGTGCCTCGGCTGCCGGCAAGCGCGTGCAGGCCCTCGGTGGCGCGAAGAACCACATGGTCGTGATGCCCGACGCCGACATCGACGCGGCAGCCGACGCCGCGGTCTCCGCCGCCTACGGCTCCGCCGGCGAGCGCTGCATGGCCGTCTCCGTGCTGGTCGCGGTGGGCGACATCGCCGACGACCTCGTCACCGCGATCGCCGACCGCATCGGCGGCCTCACGATCGGCGCGGGCACGGATACCGCGA
>NZ_QOAY01000293.1:2077-8624 GCF_003314775.1 Microbacterium sp. H6
GAGATGGGTCCGCTCATCACCCGCGAGCACCGGGACAAGGTCGCCTCCTACGTGACGGGCGCTCAGGCCGAGGGCGCGAAGGTCGTCGTCGACGGCACGCAGAAGGAGTTCGACTCGGAGGGCTTCTTCCTGGGTGTCAGTCTGATCGATCAGGTCGCCCCCGGCATGAAGGTCTACGACGACGAGATCTTCGGCCCGGTGCTGTCGGTCGTCCGCGTCGACACCTACGCCGACGCGGTCGCCCTCGTGAACGCCAACGCCTACGGCAACGGCACCGCGATCTTCACGCGCGACGGCGGCACGGCCCGTCAGTACGAGTTCGACATCGAGGTCGGCATGGTCGGCGTGAACGTTCCGATCCCCGTGCCGATCGGCGCCTACTCGTTCGGCGGGTGGAAGGACTCGCTGTTCGGCGACTCGCACATCTACGGCCCCGAGTCGGTGCACTTCTACACGCGCTCCAAGGTCGTCACCACCCGCTGGCCCGACCACACCCCCTCCCAGATCGACCTCGGTTTCCCGAGCAACCACTGACTTCCCGAGCAACGACTGACTTCCCGAGCAACGACTGAGCGGACACGACGATGACGAACTTCACCGACCGACACGGGGTCGCGCACCCGCTGCCCGCCCCCGAAGCCGAAGCGCAGGTGCGTGCAGACGACCGCGGGCACGTGTTCCACTCCTGGAGCGCACAGGGCCTGATCGACCCGCTGCCCGTCGCCGCAGGCGAGGGATCGACCTTCTGGGATTACCAGGGCAACCCCTACCTCGACTTCTCGAGCCAGCTCGTGAACCTCAACCTCGGGCACCAGCATCCCGATCTGGTCGCCGCGATCCAGCAGCAGGCCGGACGCCTCGCGACGATCCAGCCCTCCATCGCCAACGACGTGCGCGGCGAGCTCGCACGTCTGATCGCGGAGGTCGCGCCCGAGGGGTTGGAGAAGGTGTTCTTCACCAACGGCGGCGCCGAGGCCAACGAGTACGCGGTGCGCATGGCCCGCCAGTTCACGGGACGCCGCAAGGTGCTGTCGATGTACCGCAGCTACCACGGCTCCACCTCGACGGCGATCTCGCTCACCGGCGATCCGCGGCGCTGGGCCAACGACACGGTCGACTCCGGTGCCGTGCGCTTCTTCGGACCGTACCTGTATCGCTCTCCGTTCCATTCCGAGACTCCGGAGCAGGAGGCTGAGCGGGCGCTCGCACACCTCGAGCAGACGATCCAGCTGGAGGGGCCGCAGACCATCACGGCGATCATCATCGAGACGGTCGTGGGCACCAACGGCGTGCTCGTCCCGCCGCCCGGGTACCTGCAGGGTGTCCGCGAGCTGTGCGACCGATACGGCATCGTGTACATCGCCGACGAGGTCATGGTCGGATTCGGCCGCCTGGGCGAATGGTTCGGCATCGACGCGTTCGACGCCAGCCCCGACCTGATCACCTTCGCGAAGGGCGTGAACTCCGGCTACGTTCCGCTGGGCGGCGTGGTGATCTCCGACCGCATCGCGAGCGCCTTCGACACGATGCCGTTCGCGGGCGGACTGACCTACTCCGGCCATCCGCTCGCCTGCGCGGCCGGCGTCGCCACGTTCGAGGTGTTCCGTCGCGACGGCATCCTGGAGCGCGTGCGCGACCTCAGCACCCGTATCGTCGAGCCGACGCTGCGCGGCTGGGTCGAGAAGCACCCGAGCGTCGGCGACGTGCGCGGCCTCGGGCTGTTCTGGGCCGTCGAGCTCGTGCGCGACCAGGAGACGCGCGAGCCCCTCGTGCCGTTCAACGCCTCAGGAGCGGATGCCGCGCCGATGGGCGCCTTCGCCGCGGCTGCCAAGAAGGCCGGGGTCTGGCCGTTCACGCACTTCAACCGCATGCACGTCGCTCCGCCGCTGGTGATCAGCGAAGAGGATCTGGTGCGCGGTCTCACCGCGCTCGACGAGGCTCTCGCAGTCGCCGACGAGGTCGCCGCGGGCTGACGACACGAGCACCCGGCACGAAACCCCGGCGACGCGATGTCGTCGGGGTTTCGTGTGTTCGGAGTCGTCCCGCGGCTCACTCCGCGGAGTCGTACACCCGCTCCCCCTCGACCCAGGTGCCGCGCACCTCGGTCAGGCCGATCTCGTCGGCCGGATGCTCGAACGGGTCACGGTCGAGCAGGGCGAGGTCGGCCCGCATCCCCACGGCGATCGTGCCGGTGTCGTCGAGGTCGTTCACCCGCGCCGAGCCCGCCGTGTACGCGACGAGAGCCGTGGCGAGGTCGATCGCCTGCTCGGGGAGGAACGGCTCGTAATCGCCCTCCCACTCGGTCGGCGCGGAACGACGGTTCACCGCGACGTGGATCGCCGCCATCGGGTTCGGTGTGCTCACCGACCAGTCGCTTCCTGCGGCGAGCGCGGCCCCCGAACGCAGGAGGTCACCGAACGGGTACTGCCACGCCGACCGCTGTTCCCCGAGGAAGGGGATGGTGAGATCGACCATCTGCGGTTCCAGCGTCGCCCACAGCATCTGCATGTTGGCGGTGACGTCGAGCGCCCGGAACCGCGTGATGTCGTCGGGGTGCACGACCTGGATGTGGGAGATGTGGTGTCTGTTCCCGCGAGGTCCGTTGCGCACGAGCGCGGCCTCGACCGCATCCAGGCACTCCCGCACCGCGCGGTCGCCGATCGCGTGGAAGTGCAGCGTGAATCCGAGGGTATCGAGCCTGGTCGCGGCTTCTTTGAGCAGCTCGGGCTCGACGAAGGAGATCCCGGAGTCCTCGCGCGGATGCCCGTGGCCGTCGCAGTAGGGCTCGAGCATCGCGGCGGTGAAGTTCTCCGCCACGCCGTCCTGCATGATCTTCACGCTGCGTGCCCGGAATCGCCCGACCGTGCTCTCATCACGTCGGCGCACGATGTCGTCGATCTGCTCCAGGCCGCGCGACCGATCCCACCACAGCGAACCCACCACGCGACCGGTGAGCGCACCGGATGCGGCGGCGGTCAGGTACGCGGGCAGCGGGTCGCCCGCGTCTCCGTACTCGGTGCCGACGATCGCGTCCTGCCACGCCGTCACGCCGTAGGAGTGCAGGTAGCGCTGCCCCTGCAGGAGGGCCTCCACCAGACGCTCGGGCACCTCCGTCGGCAGCAGCCTGTTGACCAGGCCCATCGCGCCCTCGTGCAGCGTGCCGCTCGGTGCGCCGGTCGCGTCGCGCTCGATCCGCCCGTCCTCTGGATCGGCCGTCGCGCGGGTGATGCCGGCGAGCGCGAGTGCTCGGGAGTTGACCCAGGCGCCGTGGCCGTCGCGGTTGGGCAGGAATGCCGGGCGGTCGGGCACGACGGAGTCGAGGTCTTCCGCGGTCGGTACACCGCCGGGGAACGCCGACATCTGCCATCCGCCGCCCAGGATCCACTCGTCATCGGGATGCTCCTGCGCATATGCGGCGATGCGGTCGAGGTACTGCTCGCGCGTCGACAGCTCGGCGAGGTCGCAGCGGAGCATGTCCAACCCACCCCACACCGGGTGCACATGCGCGTCTTGGAACCCCGGTACCAGAAGCCCGCCGTCGAGGTCGACGACCTCGGTGTGCGGGCCGACCAGCGCCGAGACGTCGTGTCCCACTGCGCTGATGCGGCCGTTCGTGACGGCGACGGCATGCGCGGTCGATCGCGCAGCGTCCGCGAGGAAGACGCGTCCTCCCCGTGTGCCGGCGGTGAACACCAGATCTGCGAACACCATGCTCACCCTCCCGCCATCGTGCGGGCGATCTCGGTCGCCGAGTCACCCGCACGCTTGAGGACGACCGCCACCAGAGCGAGTGCCAGCAGCGTGAGCACCAGCATGATCGTGGACACCGCGGCGATCTCCGGCCGCAACCCGCTGCGGAGGGCGCTGAGCACGTAGACGGGCCACGGCGTCGTGCCGGAGACCTGCACGAAGGCGGAGACGACGGTGTTGTCGAGGCTCAGCGTGAACGAGAGCAGGAACCCGGCGAGCACCGCAGGCATCGCGAGAGGCAGCGTGATCTTGAAGAAGGTGCGCACCGGGGGCGCATAGAGGTCGGCCGAGGCCTCTTCGAGCCGGGCGTCGAGCCCCACGAGCCGCGCCCGCACGATGTACGACACGATCGCGATAGAGAACAGCGACTGTCCCACCACGAGTCTCATGGTGCCGTCGTTGAAGATGCCGATCCCGGCGTCCTGCCCGAGGAAGACCAACCACGGCAGGAGCGCGACGGCATCCACGATCTCCGGCGTCACCGACACGAGCAGCAGCAGTCCGAGGAACCACCACACCCACTTGCCGGGATTGCGTGCCATCGCGATGCCGGCGAGGGTTCCCAGCGCGGTGGCAAGGAGCGCCGCCAGCAGGCCCGTGCGCACCGAGACGAGCACCGCGTCGCGGATCGCTGGCTTGTTCACGATCGCGAGGAACGAGTCGAAGCCGAAATGGTCCCACGACACCAGCAGCCGGCCGACATTGAAGGAGTAGACGATGATCACGAGGATCGGCAGGAACAGGAACAGGAACACCAGCGCCGCCCAGATCGGCAGCACGAAGCGACCGGCCCCTCGGCGCACGCGCGGTGCGGTCTTCTGCGGTCCATCGGTCACGGCGGTCATGATCCCTCCCCCAGTACGAGGCGGTTGCGTTGCCGGAGCGGCAGGGTCACGAGCCAGAGGAGTCCGGCCGCGACGGCGATCGAGAGCATGATGACGATGATCAGCAGTACCGCCATGGCCGAGCCGAGCGCCCAGTTCTGCGCGGTCTGGAACTGACTCGCCACGACCTGCCCGATCATGTTGCCCTTCGCCCCGCCCAGCACGGTCGCCGTGATGTAGTCGCCCATGAGCGGGATGTACACCAGCAGCACTCCCGCGATGATTCCGGGCCTGGCCAGGGGCACCGTCACCCTCAGGAAGGTCGTGACGCTGTTCGCGCCGAGATCCTTGCTCGCCTCGCGCAGCGGCCCCGACACGCGATCGAAGGCCACGAACAGCGGCAGGATCATCAGCGGCAGGTAGTTGTAGACGACGCCGAGGAGCACCGCGCCGCGCGAGTAGAGCAGATCGAGCGGACCGGGGATGACCCCGATGCCCTGCAGCAGCTGCGAGAGCCAGCCCTCGGGGGCGAGGATCACCTGCCAGCCGATGGTGCGCACGAGGAAGTTGGTCCAGAACGGCACCATCACGAGCGCGAGCAGGAGTCCGCGCTTCGAGGGCGGGGCCTTCACCGCGATCCAGTATGCGACCGGACCGCCGATCACCAGACACAGGGCCGTGCCGAGGATGCCGATCCACAGCGTGTTCAGGAACGTGCTGAAGAACGTCGGGGAGAGCGCTTCGAGGTAGCGGTCGAACGAGAGGTGGTCGAGCGCATGCGTGGCGAAGATGCTCGGCTTGTAGCCGAAGCTGAACACCACGACCATGAAGATCGGGGCCACGAAGAAGACGAGCAGCCAGACCCACGCGGGGATCGCGAGACCGAACTTGAGCTTAGGCACCGGCGGCCGCCTTCATCGAGTTCCAGATCGAGACGACACGGTCCTGCGCATCGGTCAGCTTGCCCTCGTGCATCGTGGCCACCTGCTCCTCGTCGAAGAACACCATGTCGAGCCGTTCCAGCCCCGCAGCCTCCGCTTCCTCGCGGATGCCGGAGATGCCGGTGTCGTAGCCGATGTAGTCGACCTGTGCGAGCTGCACGTCGGGCTGCAGCACGAAGTCGATGAACGCGTGCGCGGCCTCGGGGTGCGGAGCTCCCGCGGCGATCGCCCAGTTGTCCATCCACAGCTCCGTCGCCGGGCTCCCGAGCACCCACTGCCAGCGGTCAGGGTCGTCCGACTCGAAGATGCCGAGCCGCGCGTCGCCGTTGTACGACTGCAGCAGCGCGTGGGACGCCTGCGGGATCGACGACCCACCGGGGTACGAGTCGAACGCCGAGACGTGCGGAGCGAGATCCTTCACCAGGAACCTCTCGACCGCGTCGAGGTGGTCGGGATCGGTGGTCGTCCAGTCGATGCCGTTCGCCCAGAAGTAGATGCCCAGCAGCGGTGCCGGGTCGTCGAGCACCGAGGTCGAGCCCGATGCCTCGTTCTGCGCGGCATCGATGAAGTCGTTCCAGGTCGTGAGCTCGCGCGAGATCACCCTCTTGTCGTACACGAACCCCGTGGTCCCCCGCGCCTTGCACACCGAGTACTCGTTGCCGGGATCCCAAGAGCGCCCACGGAACTCGGGTGCCACGTGCTTCATGTTCGGCAGCAGGTCGAGGTTGAACTTCTGCAGGAGTCCGTTCTCGGCCATGGGCCCGACGAACACCCCGGTCGGCACCACGATGTCGTAGCCGGAGGTGCCGCGGGCGGCGACCAGCTTGGCGATCAGCTCCTCGTTGGAGTTGAAGGCGTCGAGCACGATGCGCGGGCCGCTCTCGGCGGTGAACTGCTCGAGCACCTCCGGGGCGTCGTAGTCACCCCAGCTGTAGATGGAGAGCTTGTCCTCGAGAGGGCCGCCCTCGGCATGCACGGCCGCGGCGTTCTGCCCCGGCGAGCACGCGCTGAGCACGACGGCGCCGCCCGCCA
>NZ_QOAY01000293.1:8725-10246 GCF_003314775.1 Microbacterium sp. H6
ACCCGCGCGGCACTCCGCTGTGCGAGCACGCGCACCGGAGGAGCGCCCGTCACAGCCCGCCGTCCTTGGGCAGGGTGATCACGTGCGTCGCGGTGGTGGGGATGCCCTCGGCGGCGAACAGCCGCGCATCCGCGGGATCCCACACACAGCGGACGGCGTCATCGACTCCCACCCGCGGCGCGGTCGGGGCCGGCATGCGCGAGAGGAACGTGGCGTCCTCGCCGACGCGGACAGCGACCTGGAGGGTCTCACCCAGGTGCGAGACACCGATCACGCGCCCGGGGACGCCCCCGCCTTCGCCCTGTTCCAGACGGATGTACTCCGGCCGGATGGCGGCGACGGCCGGCTGCCCCGCCGCCACATGCTCCCCACCCCAGCGGCCCGCGATCACGCCGATGGCCGTGTCGACCGCCTCCCCATCTGCCCGAACCGTGCCGTGCACGAAGTTCTGCTGGCCGATGAACGACGCCACGTAGGCGGAGGCCGGCTCCGCGTAGATGGCGTCCGGCGCATCGAGCTGCTCGATCCGCCCCGCGCGCATCACGGCGATCCGATCGCTCATCGAGAGCGCCTCGGCCTGATCGTGGGTGACGAATACGAAGGTCGTGCCCAGCCGCGCCTGCAGCAGCTTGAGCTCGAGCTGCATCTCCTCGCGCAGCTGGCGGTCCAGTGCCGCCAACGGCTCGTCGAGCAGGAGCACACTCGGCCGGTTGATGAGTGCACGCGACAGAGCGATGCGCTGCTGCTGTCCACCGGAGAGCTGTGTGGGCTTGCGGTCGGCGAAGGCGCGCAGCTGCACCATGTCGAGTGCTTCGCTCACCCGTTCCCGCTGCTCGGCCTTGGGCACGCGCCGCTGCTGCAGCCCGTACGCCACGTTCTCGGCGACCGTGAGGTGCGGGAACAGGGCGTACGCCTGGAAGACGGTGTTCACCTCGCGCCGATACGGGGGGAGGTTCAAGACGCTGCGGCCGGAGATGCGGATGTCCCCGGCATCCGGGTATTCGAAGCCCGCGATCATGCGCAGGGTGGTCGTCTTCCCGCAGCCGGACGGGCCGAGCAGGGAGAGGAACTCCCCCTGTTGCACGTCGAGGGTCAGGTCGTCGACGGCGGTGGCGGTGCCATAACGCTTGGTGACGCCGTCGATGTGGACCGCGCCGGCGGCGGTGGGTGCATCGAGTGTCGCCGTCGACATTCGGGTGTTGTCGGGCATGGAGCCTCCCCATTGAGATTCGCTTGTCGCGAGTCTGTCACAGGAAAGGCGTCAGGTATAGCGAAATCGGAAGCCTCTTGATGATTTCGCAACGGTATCCGTTGCCGATTCAGGAAATGGCGACCGATTGGCACCGATCAGAGGAGGAAGCCACGCAGCAGGGCTTCGGACCCGGCGAGATGATCGCGCATCGCCGCCTCGGCAGCATCCGGACGTCCGGCGAGGATCGCGGAGACGATGCTCTCGTGCTGCTCCCCCGAGTGCTGGATGTTGCGCGGCATCAGCGGGAACGTATCGAGCCATGCATTGAC
>NZ_QOAY01000316.1:0-213 GCF_003314775.1 Microbacterium sp. H6
CGTCCAGGCGCGCGTGCACGAGCTCGGCCGCGGTGACGGCGAGCATGCCCTCGGCGCCGAGCGAGAGCAGCACGAGCTCCGCGCCCCTGGCGATGAGGGATCGGGCTCCGTCGACCGGGTCCGCGATGCCGGTGGCCTCGACCAGCTCGGCCGCATTCGGCTTGAGCACGCTTGCTCCGGAGTCGGCGGCGAGCAGCAGAGCAAGGCCGGAGG
>NZ_QOAY01000316.1:494-1468 GCF_003314775.1 Microbacterium sp. H6
CGTGCGGGACGCCGCTCGCCCGCAGCTCCTCCGCGAACTCCTCGCCGACCCGACCGCCCACGGTGGTGACCGCGAGCACCTCGGTCCCTTCGGCATGGGCCACGCGGGCGACGTTGAGCCCCTTGCCACCCGCGCGCGCCGCTCCGGGGTCCGCGCGGTGCGTTCCCCCTTCGACGAGTCGGTCGACGCGCCAGGTGAGATCGAGTGCGGGGTTGGGGGTGACGGTGAGGATCACGTGAGCTCCCGAGCTCGAAGCGCGGCACCCAGCAGACCCGCGTTGCCGGAGAGCTCGGCCGGGACCAGAGCGGGGATGCGGTGGAAGCTGAGGCGCGCGGCCAAGCGCGTGCGCAGCTCGTCGAACAGGGCGCCGCCGGCACGCGACAGCCCGCCTCCGATCACCACGGCCTCCGGCGCCACGACGGCGGTCAGCTGAGCCAGCGACATCGTCAGAGCGTCGAGTGCCGAGTTCCAGATCTCCGCAGCGGTCTCATCGCCCGCGGCCGCGCGCGCGATCACGTCCTTCGCCCCCTCGGGGGAGATTCCCGTCGCCTCCTGATAGCGACGGGCGATGGCTCCGGCCGAGGCGACGGCTTCCAGGCAGCCGCGAGCGCCGCACGCGCAGATCGGCCCGTCCGCGATCGGGGAGTGCCCGATCTCGCCCGCATATCCTCCCGCGGTGTACGGGACGCCCCCGACGAGCAGGGCACCCGCGATCCCGGTTCCGATCACGAGCACCACCGCATCGGCGTAGTCACGCGCACCGCCGAGTCGTCGCTCCGCCCAGCTCGCCGCACGCACGTCGTGATCGAACGCCACGGGGAGCCCGAGACGCTCTGCGGCCAGATCGCGCAACGGGGAGTCGTGCCATCCGAGATTGCTCGCGAACACCCCCAGCCCGGCATCCGCGTCGACGATCCCCGGGACGACGAGCCCCACGGCCTGCGGCACGACGTCGGGGTGCGCGGCGCGGAGCT
>NZ_QOAY01000262.1:0-185 GCF_003314775.1 Microbacterium sp. H6
CCCGGACGGATGCGCGGACTGCTCTCGCGCGTGCGGGGCGCAGGCGTCGGTGGCGCTGCCGTCGCCGCAGGGGGCGCGACCGTCGGTCTTCTCGGCGTCGTGGCCGGAGGTGCGGTGGTCAGCACCGTGGCCGGGCCTCTGCTGGAGCAGGCGGCGAACATCGGCGTCGACTTCGGAGCGCTCGC
>NZ_QOAY01000262.1:248-827 GCF_003314775.1 Microbacterium sp. H6
AGGGCGTCGACATCGAGTCGCTCGCCGGCGGCGCAGGCGAGCTGATGGGGGCCGCCGGCGAGACGGTATCCGGGGTCGGAGAGGCAGCGAGTGGATGGGGCGAGCAGCTCGGCGATCTCGGCCTCCCCGGCATCGGCGACATCTTCGGGCGCTGACCCCGCATGGTTCCCACTGCTGCCGCCGAACACGGCTTCACCGGCCTCACCGGATTCGCCGCCGACGTCCTCACAGCCCTCGGAGACGTCGGCGTCGGCGTGCTCGTCTTTCTCGAGGTGCTCGTGCCGCCGATCCCGAGCGAGGTCATCCTGCCCTTTGCGGGATACCTGAGCCAGAGCGGCTCCCTGAATCTCGGGTGGCTGATCTTCTGGAGCACCTTGGCGTCGTGGCTGGGGGCGCTGCTGCTGTACTGGCTCGGTGCGGCGATCGGCATGGACCGGGCGGTGCGGATGCTCGCTGCCACGAAACTGGTGAGTCGCTCCGACCTCGAACGCGGATCCGAGTGGTTCGTGCGCAGTGGCGGCTGGACCGTCCTGGTCGGACGGATGGTTCCCGGTGTCCGCAGCCTCATCTCGATCCCCG
>NZ_QOAY01000262.1:846-2554 GCF_003314775.1 Microbacterium sp. H6
CGCGTCGCGGATGAACCTCGTGACCTTCAGCGTCTACACGATCATCGGGAGCGGACTGTGGAACGCTCTTCTCCTCGGGGTCGGAGCGGCGTTGGGCACCCAGCACGAGCAGCTGGAGCAGTACCTCGGCTATCTCGACTACGCCGTCTACTCCGCCATCGCGATAGCTCTCGTCGTCCTGATCGTGCGCCGGATACGGGAGGCAGCGGGTGAGCGGAAGGCGGTCGCGCAGGGGGAGGACTGAGCGTCGGCGGTGCCCCCGCTGGGACTCGAACCCAGACTGAAGCGATTTTAAGTCGCCTGCCTCTGCCATTGGGCTACGGGGGCCTCCCGGTCAGCCTATCGCCGCGCTCGACTGCGACGCCGTGCCGTCAGGGGTGAACCGGAGTCCGCGAGGCCTTAGGGTGGGGGAGTGCTCGACCTCATCGATGAACTGAGCCCCGTCCACGGTGCCTCCGCGGTCGCCCCTGAGTGGGAGGACCCGGCCCGTTACTGGCCGCGCCTGTCCGCGGCGACAGGACACCTCCCGGCACCGGTGGCGGTGATCGACCGCGAGGCGCTCCGCTACAACGCGATGGACCTTCTGGTGCGGGCCGGTGGACTCCCGATCCGCGTCGCCTCGAAGTCCGTGCGGGTGCGCTCCGTGCTCGACGCCGTGCTGAAGCTGCCGGGGTTCCGCGGCATCCTCGCCTTCACGCTCGAAGAGGCGCTCTGGCTCGCCGAGACCCACGACGACATCATGCTGGGCTACCCGACCGTGGATCGCGCGGGACTGGCGCGGCTCTTCGCCGACGAGCAGGCCGCGCGGCGTATCACGCTGATGGTCGACGACCTCGTGCACCTCGATCTGATCGACAGCGTCGCGGGTCCCCGGTCGCGCCCCGAGCTCCGCGTCGCCATCGACGTGGATGCCTCCTGGCGGTCCTCGATCCTCGGCCACATCGGAGTGCGCCGCTCTGCTCTGTTCAGCGCGGGCGAGGTCGCCGCCTTCGCCCGAAAGGTGGTCGCCCGCCCCGGGTTCCGCCTCGTCGGATTGCAGATGTACGACGCGCAGATCGCCGGTCAGGGCGACGACGCCGGTCCCGATGCGCCGCTCATCCGCATGGTGCAGGCGCGCTCGCGCAACGAGCTGCGTGAGCGTCGAGCCGAGATCGTCGCCGCAGTCGGGTCCGTGGCAGCCCTGGAGATCCTCAACGGCGGGGGAACGGGATCGCTCGAGTTCACGGGCAGCGACGAGTCCCTCACCGAGGCGAGCGCGGGCAGCGGGCTGCTCGGCGGACACCTCTTCGACGGCTACCGGTCGTTCCGTCCCGCGCCCGCCTCCGCATTCGCGTTCGATGTGGTGCGCCGCCCCGCCGCCGACATCGCCACGGTGCTCGGAGGCGGGTGGATCGCCTCCGGCCCCGCTGTGGCTTCCCGGCAGCCGCGTGCTGTGTGGCCCGAGGGTCTCCACACCCTCTCCCGCGAAGCCGCCGGCGAGGTGCAGACGCCGCTGCAGGGGCCGGCGGCCGCGTCGCTCGGCGTGGGAGACCGTGTCTGGTTCCGCCATGCCAAGAGCGGTGAGCCGGCAGAGCGCATCGAGAGCTATCACCTGATCTCGGGCGACGAGATCGTCGACGAGCTGCCGACATACCGCGGCGAGGGAAAGGCCTTCCTGTGACGAGAATCGGCGGCACCTGGCAGAACTGGGGTCGCTCGGCGTCCGTGC
>NZ_QOAY01000262.1:2604-11884 GCF_003314775.1 Microbacterium sp. H6
CCGGTGCGCGTGGAGCGGCCGCGCAGCCCGGAGGGCGTGCAGCGCGCGGTGATCGCCGCGGTCAAGCACGGACTGCCCGTGAAGGCGGTGGGGGCCGGTCACAGCTTCACCGGCATCGCCATCGCTCCTGGTGTGCTGCTCGAGCTCGACGACCTGCAGGGCCTCGTCTCCGCCGACGCCGAGACCGGCCGGGTGACTCTGCTCGCCGGAACGCGGCTGCACCGCATCCCCGGGCTCCTGGCGCCGTACGGGCTCGCGATGGAGAACCTCGGCGACATCGATCGCCAGTCCATCGCCGGAGCGATCTCCACAGGCACCCACGGTACGGGAGCCGGATACGGCGGCCTCGCCACCCAGGTCGTCGGCGTCACGATGGTCACCGCCGCTGGCGAGTTCCTGCGGATCGACGAGGAGCACGAGAGCGAGCTCCTGCCTGCGGTGGCACTGGGACTCGGCGCCCTCGGCATCATCGTCGAGGTGACGCTGCAATGCGTGCCCGCGTTCGTGATGCACGCCATCGACGAGCCGGTCGCCCTGGACGAAGTGCTCGCCACCCTCGACGAGCGCGTCGCCTCATCCGACCACTTCGAGTTCTACTGGTTCCCGCACACCGACGTCGCCCTGACGAAGCGCCAGGCGCGTCTCCCGGAAGCGACGGTCCGCAAGCCGCTCCCTGTGGTCGGGCGATGGATCGACGAGACGGTGCTCTCGAACGGCGTCTACCGCGTCGTGTGCGCAGCCGGCCAGGTCGTCCCGGCGATCACGCCATCGTTCAGCCGGCTCGCGGTCAAGCTCACCGGCGATCGCGAGTACACCGAGCTGTCGCACCGCGTGCTCATCCAGAGCCGGACCGTGCGCTTCCGGGAGATGGAGTATGCGATCCCGGCCGAGAACGTCGTGGCGGCGTTCCAGGCAGTCAGGGCTCTCATCGACCGGCGCGGGTGGCGGATCGAGTTCCCGATCGAAGTGCGTTTCGCCGCAGCCGACGATCGCTGGCTCTCCACCGCTCACGGGCGCGACAGTGCGTACATCGCCGTGCATCGATACTGGCGAGCCGACCCCACGGAGTACTTCGGAGCGGTGGAGGAGATCATGCACGGGTTCGGCGGACGTCCGCACTGGGGCAAGCTCCACACGCTGACCGCGGAGACGCTCCGGGAGCGGTATCCGCGCTTCGACGACTTCATCGCACTGCGCGACCGGCTCGACCCGGAACGTCGGTTCGGCAACCGCTATCTCGAACGGGTGCTCGGCAGCTGAATCGACGGCGGCGGACGCCGCGTACGCCCAGTCCACGTGCAGGCTGCGCGTCTAGGATGAGAGAAACACGAGGAAGGGTGGGCCTCTGATGGAATGGCTCGTGCCGGTACTGATCGTTGTCGGAGTGATCCTGCTCGTCGGCATCTATCTGTGGGCCACGTACAACTCGCTGGTGCAGCTGAATGTGCGCGTCGACGAGGCGTGGAGCGGCATCACCGTGCAGCTCAAGCGACGAGCCGACCTCATCCCCAACCTCATCGAGACGGTGAAGGGCTACGCCTCGCACGAGAAGGCGGTCTTCGAGAACGTCACCCGTGCGCGTGCCGAGACGCTGTCGGCGGGAGGGCCCGGAGAAGCCGGTATCGCCGAGGGGCACCTGCAGCAGGCTCTGCGCAGCCTGTTCGCGGTCGCTGAGGCGTATCCGCAGCTGCAGGCGAGCACCAACTTCCTCCAGGTGCAGCAGGCCCTGGTCGACACCGAGGACAAGATCCAGGCGGCGCGCCGGTTCTACAACGGCGGCGTGCGCGAGCTCAACACCAAGATCAAGGTCTTCCCCAACAACCTGTTCGCCAAGGGGCTGGGGTTCACCGAGCGCGAGTTCTTCGAGGTCGCCGACAGCAGCGCCATCTCGGAGCCTCCGCGCGTGCAGTTCTGACGCGTGCACTTCTGACGCACGGTTCGGCGACGGCGTTCGTCACCACGGTGAGAGCACGAGGTCGTCGGCGGTGAAGGACACGTCGCCGCGAAGCGTCCAGGAGTCCGTGCGGTACGTCGTCGTCCGTCCGGCGCCGTCTGCGCCGGTCCCCGTCACGGTGACGACCAGCACCCCGCCGTCCGCGGTGAAGCCTGCCGGGGTGAGAGTGACGGCGGGAGCCTCCTCGACCCGGTAGCGGAACCCGTCGACATCACGGAACTCCGTTCCCCAGGGGATGCGCAGTCCGCAACCGTCCGGCGTGTCGGTCCCGGGGACGGTGCACGCTTCGACGATGTCGTCCACGTGGTCTTGGGCGACCGCCGTCGCCTCCGGGCGCAGCGTGGCATCGACCACGGTCGTGACCTCGACGGCAGGCATGACCGTCACAGCGCTCTCGCCTTCGAGCAGCGTCGCCGGCATCGCAGAGACCGTGTACAGCGCGGGGAGGAGAGCGACCGCTTCGCCCGTGGGGACAGCGGTGGTGCCGATCGCGACGGAAGCACCGATGGTCGAGTCGAGGGTCACCCTGCCGAGCCCCGAGGAGTCGACACGCCAGCGGCCGTCGACCATGTCGAGCGCGAGCACTGCGTCGTGGGCATCTCCATCGAGCTCGAACGACACCTCCGCCGCCGCCGCCGACGTGCTGCCGTTGCTGTGTCGCACGCGCGTGACCTCGGCGTCTCGCACCAGCGCGCTCGCGGCGTCGAAGGCGTCGAGTGCGGCCTCCGTGACCACGATCCCGGTGGCCCGCACGGTGTCGGCATCGCCGGACTCCAGGGCTTGCAGGTACTCGAGTGCCGCTTCCTCCGGGGTGGTCGACCGCGCGGAGGATTGCCAGATCCACACCCCCGCGGCGAGGAGGACGACGACGACCGCGGCGCCGCTGATCACCCAGCGCCGCCGCACTCTGCTCCTGCGGGACTCCTTGTTCATGCGGGACTCTCTCGGGGATGCAGATGGCGGCGCACGGCCGGACCTGTTCCCGTGCCCGCGGCCAGGGCGGTGTGAAGCGCCGCCGTGGCGTCACCCCAACCGGACACCGAGATGTGCTCCAGACCCTGCCAGGCGGCGGCGAGTGCGAGTTCCCGAGCGATCGGCTCCGCGTCGCCGGGACGCGCCTGCGGCTCCCACCACGCGGATTGCACCTGCAGAGTCGATGTGGTCCGATCGGCCTTGAGGTCCACCCGTGCGACGATGCGGTCGCCGACGAGCACAGGCAGGGAGTAGTAGCCGAATCGCCGCTTCTCGGCCGGCACGTAGATCTCGATGCGATAGTCGAGGTCGAATGCACGGAGGGCCCGGTCCCGGAACCACACCACAGGGTCGAACGGCGTCAGGATCGCCGCCGTATCCACTCTGCGCGGCAGCACCGCATCCTGATGCCGCCAGGCGGGGAGCGGGCGCCCGCCACGTTCCCAACCCCGCACCTTCACCGGGATCAGCTCACCCGAATCCACGAGCTGGGCGATCGAGCGGGCGACTGCGGCGCGGTCGCGAATGCGGTAGTAGTCGGCGAGATCCGACTGTGTGGCGACGCCACTCGATCGCGCCGCGCGCCGGCTCAGCTCGAGGATGGACTCGGCGCGGGACACCTCCCGTGAGCGGATGGTGTCGGGAATGACATGCTCCGCCAGCGCGTACGTGCGCTCGAATCCGCGACGCCCGCTGATCGCGACGTCACCGGTGCGCCACAGGTGCTCGAGCGCGAGTTTCACATCGTCCCAGTCCCACCAGGTGCCGCGCTCCCGCGGTGCGTCTTCGCGGAGGTCGGCCGGTCGCAGCGGACCGCGCGCACGCAGCTCGTCCGTCACCCACTGCACGGTGCGGGCGTTGCTGCTCATCCACGAGTCCTCGCCCGCCCAGCGTCGGCGGAAGTCGTCCATGCGGAAGCGCCACAACGGCCAGTCCTCGACAGGGATGAAAGTGGCCTCGTGGGCGAGGTACTCGACGTAGTGCGTCGTGCGGGAGAGGAAGATGCGGTCGAGCAGCGCGGGGTCGTACGCGCCGAGCCGTGAGAACAGCGGGAGGTAGTGCGATCGCGCGAACACGTTCACGGAGTCGATCTGCAGGACTCCGAGCCGGTCCATGACCCGGTGCACGTGCCGCCCCGCGACCGTCGCCGGTCGTGCTCGGGTGAATCCCTGAGCGGCCAGCGCGATGCGACGTGCCTGGGTCGAGCTGAGGGTGTCTGTCACCTCGCCAGGGTAGCGCCGCGCGCCGACATCGCTCCGCGCTCGGAAAGATGCGTTCGAGGGCATACGGCATGACCTTAGACTTGGGCGATGAGCGACGACCAGCGACCCCGGCTGCGTGATCTCTTCCGTCCGCGCCCGGTCTCCACCGACCGCACCGTGACGACCGAGGCCGACGAGACCGTGCCCCTGCCGTTGCGGATCACCGCGAGCTACGCCTGGCGGCTGCTGATCATCGCCGCTGCGATCGGCGTCTTCATCTGGCTCGTGATGCTGCTCAAGCTCCTGGTCATCCCCCTCATGGTCGGCATCCTCATCACGGCGCTGCTGTGGCCCGCGTTCTCGTGGATGCTGCGACGCGGCCTCCCGCGATGGCTGGCGATCGCCATCTCGCTCATCGGGACGGCCGCCATCGTCACCGGGCTGATGTGGCTCGTCGTCTGGCAGGTGCGCGCACAGCTTCCCGACGTGCAGGAGCGGTCGACCGAGGCGTTCGATCAGTTCCAGGTGTGGCTGCACGACGGGCCGCTGAATCTCTCGGACACCCAGATCGCCGACTACCTCCAGCAGGGTCTCGACCTCATCAGCGAGCAGGCACAGGTGCTCTGGACGGGCGCACTCGCGATCGGCACGACCGTCGGCCACGTCGCCACGGGCGCCCTGCTCGCACTCTTCATCCTCATCTGCCTGCTGGCCGATGGAGCCGGGATCTGGCGCTGGACCCTCAAGATCTTCCCGCGTCGCGCCCGTCCGGCCGTCGACGGCGCCGCCCGCAACGGTTGGACGACGATCGTCAACTACGCGCGCACGCAGCTTTTCGTGGCCACCATCGATGCGATCGGCATCGGCCTCGGCGCCTTCCTGCTGCAGGTTCCGCTCGCGCTCCCTGTGGCGGTTCTCGTGTTCCTGGGCTCCTTCATCCCGATCGTCGGTGCCGTGGTGACCGGCGCGGTCGCCGTCTTCCTCGCCCTCGTCTACAACGGGCCGTGGATCGCTCTGTGGATGCTCGTCGTGGTGCTGGCGGTCCAGCAGATCGAGGGACACATCCTGCAGCCGATCATGATGGGTTCCGCGGTCAAGGTGCACCCGCTCGCCGTCGTGCTCGTCGTGGCCGGAGGAGCGATGATCGCCGGAATCCCCGGCGCCCTGTTCGCGGTCCCGTTGGCGGCGTTCGTCAACGTCGCCGCCGTGACCATCAGCTCGGGTTCCTGGCGCACCGGCGTCGGACCGAGCGGAGATCTGATCTGGAGCACAGTTCCGCGCGAGCGGAGACGGAGGAATCGATGAGCGCAGTCCCCAGCCTGACCGAGTTCGAGCATGCCGCTCAGAGTCTGGCTGAGGTGATCTCGCACACTCCATCGCTGCCGTCGCGGGCCCTCTCCGACATCCTCGGGGCACCCGTCCTGCTCAAGATGGAGAATCTCCAGCGCACGGGCTCCTTCAAGATCCGCGGGGCGGCCTACCGGCTGTCCAAGCTGAGCGCCGAGGAGCGCGCCAGGGGAGTGGTCGCGGCCTCCGCCGGCAACCATGCCCAGGGGGTTGCCCTCGCCGCCCAAGCGCTCGGGATCCCCGCGACGATCTTCATGCCCCTGGGTGTGCCGGTGCCGAAGCTGCTCGCCACTCGCGGCTACGGAGCGGAAGTGGTGCTGGAGGGGGAGACGGTGGCGACATCGCTGCGTCTCGCCGCCGAGTTCTCCGAGCGCACCGGCGCGGTGCTGATCCACCCGTTCGATCACCGCGACGTCGTGATCGGGCAGGGCACGCTCGGGCTCGAGCTCCTGGAGGATGCGCCCGAGGTCGACACCGTCGTGCTCGGCATCGGCGGTGGAGGTCTCATCGCCGGGGTCGCCGCAGCTGTCAAGGCCCGTGCCGCCGAGCTCGGACGCTCGGTCAGGATCATCGGCGTGCAGGCGGAGAACGCCGCCGCCGTGCCGCCATCGCTCGAGGCGGGAGAGCCCGTCGACATCGTAACGAGGCCGACCATCGCCGACGGCATCCTGGTCGCGCGCCCCGGTGCGATCCCGTTCGACATCATCAAGGACCTCGTCGACGAGGTGGTCACGGTCTCCGACGATGATCTGGCGCGAGCCATCCTCATCCTCCTCGAGCAGGCGAAGGTCGTGGTCGAGCCCGCGGGCGCCGCGGGCGTCGCAGCCATCCTCGCCGGCAAGGTCACCGCGACGGGGACCACCATGGCCGTGCTGTCAGGTGGGAACATCGACCCGCTCCTGCTGCAGCGGGTCGTCTCGCACGGACTCGCCGCGTCCGGTCGATACCTCACGATCCGCATCCCGCTGCCCGACCGGCCCGGCCAGCTCGCCCGCGTGTCCGAGCTGATCGCGGAGGCCGGAGCGAACGTGATCGAGGCCATGCACACACGTCACGGACACGGGCTGCAGATCAGCGAGGTGATCCTCGAACTCAGCGTCGAGACCCGCGGTCCCGAGCACTCCGAGCACACGCTCGACACTCTGCGTCTGGCCGGCTTCGAGCCGATCCTCGTCCCGGATTGAGCACGACCGATCGCGCATACGGAAGCGCCCCCTCGTCCGAGCGGAGGAGGGGGCGCTTCCGTATGGCGTCTCAGCCGGTGTAGGTCTCGACGTTCACGATCTCGACGCTGATGTCGCGACCGTTGGGAGCCTCGTAGGACGACTTCTCGCCGACCTTGAGGCCGAGGATGGCCTGGCCGAGGGGGCTGGCCTCGCTGTACACGTCGAGGTCGCTGCCTGCGGCGATCTCGCGGCTGCCGAGGAGGAAGACCTCTTCGCCGCCGGCGACGAGGGCCGTGACGACGGTTCCGGGCTCGACGATCCCGCGGCTGGCGGGAGCCTCGCCCACCTTGGCGGTCTTGAGCAGACCCTCCAGAGTGCGGATGCGGGCCTCCTGCTTGCCCTGCTCGTCCTTCGCGGCGTGGTACCCGCCGTTCTCCTTGAGGTCGCCCTCTTCGCGGGCCGCCTCGATGCGCTTGGCGATCTCGTCGCGGCCGACAGTGGACAGGTGCTCCAGCTCGGCGACGAGCCGGTCGTACGCTTCCTGCGTGAGGAAGGGAACCTGAGCATCGGTGGACATGACGAAGCTCCTTCTTTCGGGATCCCTCCGGCATGCTGCGGGGGATATGCCAAGACGCCCCGGCACGGTGCCGGGGCGTCGTCTGTCTGGCACGAGTCTAGGCGACCCAGCAGGCGTTCACCAAACCTGTCGTGGCTTCCGCGACGGTCGGGATGGTGACCGAACGCGCCTGCGAGTGGCTATCTCCTGCTTCGATCTCGACGATCTTCCAGCCGACGACGCCGAACTCCTCGTCCAGCGCTTCGACGGCGCACACGACGTTCTTGCCCTGCACTCCGGTGACCTGGAAGGTGATGTTCACCGAGTGCTCGTCGACGAGTTCGAAGCCCAGATCGTCGGCGTCGACGGACGCCATCGACTGAGCGACGGTCATCCAGCCGAACGCGCCGAGCAGGATCACGGCGACCGCGCCGCCGACGATCCAGGGCGTGCGCCGCCGTCGGGTTCGGCCATAGCGTTCGTCGAGGTCTCGTGCGGTCGTCACAGGGGAGTCTTCCGGTCGTTAGGCTGGTGTTACCAGGTTATGCGACCTGCGTACGAAAGGCCGATTCATGTTCTCTCTGTCCGAGACCCCGATGCCGACGCCGAGCATGACCGTCGATCCGGTGTCGGTCACCCCGGGGTTCGTGGGCTTCGCCGCGATCGTCGTGGTCGTGATCGCGGTCATCCTCTTGATCTGGGACATGAACCGTCGTATCCGCCGTGTCCGCTACCGCGAAGAGGTGCGCGACGAGCTGGATGCCGAAGAGGCGGCGCGTCACACCGACGGCACGGCCGCCCCCGGAGCGGAGCCGTCGACCTCGGACCGGCCCGACGCTCCCGGAGACGACTCGCCCACGCGCTGACCGTGCGTCACGGCGCACCCAGCGAGGGAGAAAGCGGCGCCAGCGCGATCAGCAGGCACGCCGTCCAGTGGCACAGGAACGCGAGAACCGTGCACACGTGGAAGATCTCGTGGAACCCGAAATGGCCCGGCCAGGGGTTCGGCTTCTTGAGCGCGTAGACGATCGCGCCGCCCGTGTAGAGCAGACCGCCGACGATCACCAGCACCATCATCGCGGCGTTCGCGTTCATCAGATCGACGATGTACATCACGGCGGCCCAGCCCAGCAGCAGGTAGAGGGCCACGTAGAGCCAACGCGGCGCATTGATCCAGAAGACGCGGAAGAGGATGCCGACGAGGGTGCCGCCCCACACCAGGCAGAGCAGCAGGATGCCCTTCTGCGGTGGCAGCGCCAGCACGGCCAGAGGCGTATAGGTACCGGCGATGAGCAGCAGGATGTTGGCGTGGTCGATGCGCTTGAGCATCACCTTCACCTTCGGACTCCAGTCGATGCGGTGGTAGAGCGCGGAGTTGCCGAAGAGGAGCAGCGACGTGAGCATGAACACAGCGGAGGCCCACTTCGCCGCGGCTCCCTCGGCCACGACGATCAGGACGATTCCGGCGACCACGGCGACCGGGAAGGTGCCGGCGTGGATCCACCCTCGCCAGGTCGGTTTCACGTCGGTGGCCGCATCCGCGGCGGCTGCGTCCAGAAGGGGCAGCTGAGGGACGTCGGGACCGGAGTGCTCGGGAGTGCTCACGTGCTCACTCTAGGCGGCCCCGCATACCGCTCACGGCACATATATCCAGCGTTCCCACACGGTGCGGACGGCCGCGGCACGGTAGCGTAGGTGGGTGATTCCACGCGAGAGCCCGGTACGCGGGCCGCTGTACCGGCTCTACACGAGTCGGCTGCGTCGTCACCTCGATCCGGCTCGTGTGCCGCACCACGTCGCGATGATGATCGACGGCAATCGCCGTTGGGCCCGTCAGCTCGGGCTGGACACGCCCGCGGAGGGACACCGGGCGGGTGCGGCGAAGATGCGCGAGTTCCTGGAGTGGTGCGACGAGCTCGGTGTGCGGGTCGTCTCGCTCTACCTCCTCTCGAGCGACAATCTGAGGAAGCGGGATTCCGCGGAGCTCGCCGACCTCATCGAGATCATCGCGGAGCTGGCGGAGGCGCTGTCCCTGGAGGGGAACTGGCGGGTGAAGCACGTCGGCCGCTCCGACATCCTCCCC
>NZ_QOAY01000262.1:11953-41923 GCF_003314775.1 Microbacterium sp. H6
ACCGGGCTGCACGTGAACCTCGCGGTCGGGTACGGCGGGCGCAACGAGATCGTCGATGCGGTACGGAGCATCATCGCGAAGCACGAGGCGTCAGGCGGCACGCTCGAAGACCTCGCAGCCCACCTCACGCCCGAGATGATCGGCGAGCACCTGTACACCGGGGGACAGCCCGACCCCGATCTCGTGATCCGCACCAGTGGAGAGCAGCGGCTGAGCGATTTCCTCCTCTGGCAGAGTGCGCACAGCGAGTTCTACTTCGTCGAGGCGCTGGGGCCGGACCTCCGCCAGGTCGACTTCCTGCGTGCGATCCGGGACTATGCCGATCGGGACAGGCGCTTCGGGCGCTGACACGGCGGCGGGTCCGAGCGGAGCCGTGCCACAATGACGCAGTGAGCACTTTCCAGGACTATGTCGATTCCTTCGACAACGAGTCCGGCTACTTGAACTGGGCCGCCTTCGGGCCGCTGTCGCCGTCCGTCCGGGAAGAGGTCTTCGCCGATGCCGACCTGCTGGCAAGCGGACGGCCCTCCTCACTCGCTCTCGTCGGAGAGCGCATCGGCCAGGCACAGGAACTCGTCGCCGAGCTGCTGGACGCCGATGCGGCCGACGTCACGTTGCAGCCTTCTTCGACGCACGGGCTCATGCACGCGCTGTTCGGTCTCACCGGGGGAGTGATCGCGAGCACCGCCGAGTTCCCGAGCGTGAGCCTGACGGTGGAGCGCGCGTCGACGGCATCGCAGTGCGCCGTCACGCCGCGCTGGATCACGCCCGGTGACGGCCGCGTGACCCCTGATGCGGTGACCGATGTCCTCGACGACGATGTCGTCGCACTCGCTGTGAGCCACGTCGACTTCCGCACCGGCTTCCGCACCGATCTCGCCGCTCTCCGCGAGGCGATCGGTCCCGATCGGCTGCTCATCGTCGATGCCGTCCAGTCGTTCGGGGTGATCGACGTCGACTACTCTGCGGCGGATGTGGTGGTAGGGCACGGCTACAAGTGGTTGCGCGCCGGCCGCGGCAGTGCGTTCGGGTGGTTCTCCCCGCGCGCACGGGAGCGCATCGCCCCGGTGCTGTCCGGGATCACCGGTACGACGTCTCCCGGTCTGTTCGTCGACGAGCTGCCGGCACCCGCTCCGTCCGCGCGCGCCTTCACCGTCAGTCAGCCGGACACGCTCGCGGCAGGGCGACTCGCCATCGGGGTGCGGGACGTACGCGACGCCGGCGTCGCCGCCATCGAGGCACGGTTGGTCGAGAACGTCGACACCGTGATCGAGATCGCCGACCGTCACGGCATCGAGGTGAGCTCCCCGCGTGAGCGCCATCAGCGTGCCGGCATCGTGTCTCTCGCTCCGGCGGAACCCGGGCGCCTGGCCGCCGCGCTCGCGAACGCCGGGATCGTCGTGACGGCGCGGGGTGCGGCGGTGCGCATCGCTCCCCACGCAGGTACGGATGCCGCGAGCTTCGAGCTCCTCGACGACACCCTGCGTGCGTTCGGCAACGAGACGTTCATCAGCGCGTAACGAATCGCTGGCGTGTCGAGTTCGGGTTAATCGTCCGCACAGTCGTACGTTCTAGGCATCGGGCAAGGCGCCCGGTCGGGTCGGCCTCAGGTTGACGACTCGTGACCCCCTGGTCGACTCGTTCGAACTACCGGGATTCCCCGGGTCGGGAGTGGGTCGTGACCACACGTACAGCGCAGCAGGCCACCAGCACCGCGCAGCAGTCCACCCGTAAGACGACGAGACGAGCATCCTCCGCCGATCCGGATCAGGATCTGCGCACGTATGTCCTCGACACGTCCGTGCTGCTGAGCGATCCGCAGGCGTTCTTCCGGTTCGCCGAGCACTCGGTCGTCCTCCCCGTCGTCGTGATCACGGAGCTCGAGGGCAAACGCCACGATCCGGAGATCGGCTACTTCGCGCGACAGGCCCTTCGCCACCTCGACGATCTGCGCATCGAGCACGGGCGTCTCGACTTCCCCGTCGAGGTCGGCGAGGGCGGGACCCTCCGGGTCGAACTCGCGAACACCGACTCCTCGGTGCTTCCCGCGGGCATCCGCCTCAGCGACAACGACACCCGGATCCTCTCCGTCGCCATGCATCTCGCACAGGACGGCCAGGACGTCACGATCGTGTCGAAGGACCTGCCGATGCGCGTCAAGGCCGCCTCTCTCGGTCTGCGCGCCGAGGAGTACCTCGCCGAGCAGGCGGTGGACTCGGGGTGGACCGGGATCTCGACTCTCGACCTGTCCGGTGATGACATCAGCGACCTGTACGAGAGCGAGGTCGGCATCAGCGAGCAGGCTCGGGGGCTCCCGGTGAACACCGGCCTGATCATCCACTCCGAGCGCGGGTCGGCGCTCGGTCGCGTCACGGGAGACGGCGAGTACCGGCTCGTGCGCGGCGACCGCGACATCTTCGGCATGCACGGCCGCTCCGCGGAGCAGCGCATAGCGATCGATCTGCTCCTCGACCAGGAGGTGGGCATCGTCTCGCTCGGCGGGCGTGCGGGCACCGGCAAGTCGGCGCTCGCGCTGTGCGCAGGACTCGAAGCGGTGCTCGAGCGGCAGCAGCAGAAGAAGATCATCGTGTTCCGGCCCCTGTTCGCGGTCGGTGGGCAGGAGCTCGGCTACCTCCCGGGCGACCAGGGCGAGAAGATGGGGCCCTGGGGTCAGGCGGTGTTCGACACGCTGGGTTCGGTGGTGTCGGGCAACGTCATCGAGGAGGTCGTCGAGCGCGGACTGCTCGAGGTGCTCCCGCTCACCCACATTCGCGGAAGGTCCCTGCACGACGCGTTCGTGATCGTCGACGAGGCCCAGTCGCTCGAGAGGAACGTGCTCCTGACGGTGCTGAGCCGCATGGGACAGAACTCGCGCGTCATCCTCACCCATGACGTCGGTCAGCGTGACAACCTCCGCGTGGGTCGTCATGACGGCATCGCCAGCGTGATCGAGACCCTGAAGGGACATGATCTCTTCGGACACGTGACCCTGACGCGGTCGGAGCGTTCGGCCATCGCAGCCCTCGTCACCGAGCTCCTGGAGGGTGGAGAGCTCAGCTGACGACGGAAACAGCGGATGCCGCGAGGGCTCGGTCCTCGCGGCATCCGCTTCTTGGTCTCGGTGCAGCCCCCGATCGCATGGATACCGTCCGCTTGCATGATGATTCGCCGTTCCTAGTCATGCGATCGTCGGATGGTCATGCGCGTGAGAGGGGGGAGCAGGTCAGTCGGACTGCACAGCGGCCTGTTCTGCGCTCGTGTTCACCGATGGCGTGAAGGTGGGCCGGCCGAGCGGGCGTGGGCCCCCAGAATCGAACGATGATCGACGTCAATATGCTCCTCGGACGCTTGGGAGGGGTCGCACGCGGCACCCGGCTTCAGGGCTTCGGATGCTCACGCTCACGGCTGGGAGCGGAGTGCAGGGCCGGTCGTATCGTCCGAGTGCGTTCTGGTGTGTTCGCATCTCGAGGAGCCGCGACCGAAGTGGTCACAGCAGCGGCCCACGGGGGAGCCCTCACTTGCGGGAGCGCCTTGAGGATTCGAGAGGTGTGGACGCTGGAGGTTCCCGCTGAGGTGCATGTCTGGATGGGGCTCGGCGGGCGACGGCATCATCCGAAGCAGTGCGGCTGCGTCGCTCACTTCACCCGCGGACGCATGGATGTCGGCATCGCGCCGATAGAGGTCGCGCTGACACACGCATACGCCTGTTACGGGGAGGAGTTCTTCTTCGCCGCGTACGAGTCGGCCTGGAACAAGCGGATGCTGACTGCTGCGGCGCGTGCGCACGTCCGCTCCGCCCTTCCTGCGACGGCGCGCTGGCTCGTCGACCTCGCACGTCCGGACGCGGAGAGCGGCTTGGAATCCCTGGTGCGGCTGCGGCTCCATCTGATCGGAGTGGCTGTGCGCACCCAGGTGACCGTCGGCGGGGTCGGGCGGGTCGACTTCGTGATCGAGGGCCGCGTCATCCTCGAGGCCGACGGTCGCGACAACCACGAGGATGCTGCGAAACGGCATCGCGATCTCATGCGAGACGCAGTCGCATCCGACCTCGGCTTCGAGACGCTCCGTTTCGACTACTCGATGATCGTGTACTCGTGGGACGTGGTCGCAGCAGCGATTCTGGCTGCGCTCGCTCGGGCTCGTGCGTGAACTGGTGCACCTGCATGAGGCGATGCCGGATGCAGGTGCCGTCCCGCCGAACGCTCATGCAATCGTCGGCTGGTCATGCGTCTGTGCTGGGAACCCGAGACGCGGCGCCCGGAGACAGAGGATGCCGCGAGGATCGAGTCCTCGCGGCATCCGCTTCGACGTGGGCGGGTCAGCCCGCGTGCGTCATCGACAGCAGGTCGAGCTTCTCGTCCAGCTGCTCGAGGGTGAGCTCGCCGCGCTCGACGTAGCCGAGGTCGATCACGGCGTCGCGCACCGTGATGCCCTTGGCGACCGAGTGCTTGGCGATCTTCGCCGCCGCCTCGTAGCCGATCAGCTTGTTCAGCGGCGTCACGATCGACGGGCTCATGCCCGCGAAGGCCGCCGCCCGCTCGACGTTCGCCTGCAGACCGTCGATCGTCTTGTCGGCGAGCACGCGCGAGGCGTTCGACAGCAGACGGATCGACTCGAGCACCGCGGTGCCCATGACCGGGATGGCGACGTTCAGCTCGAAGGAACCGGATGCGCCGGCCCACGCGACGGTGGCGTCGTTGCCGATCACGCGCGCGCACACCATGAGCACGGCCTCGGGCACGACGGGGTTGACCTTGCCCGGCATGATCGAGGATCCGGGCTGCAGGTCGGGGATGTGCAACTCGCCGAGGCCCGTGTTGGGGCCCGACCCCATCCAGCGCAGGTCGTTGTTGATCTTGGTCAGCGACACCGCGATGGTGCGGAGAGCACCGGAGGCCTCGACCAGACCGTCGCGGTTCGCCTGCGCCTCGAAGTGGTCCTTGGCTTCGGTGATGGGCAGCTCGGTCTCGGCCGCGAGCAGCGCGATGACCTTCTGCGGGAAGCCCAGCGGCGTGTTGATGCCCGTGCCGACGGCGGTGCCGCCCAGGGGGACCTCGGCCACGCGGGGGAGAGCCGACTGCACGCGCTCGATGCCCAGACGGATCTGACGCGCGTAGCCGCCGAACTCCTGTCCAAGGGTGACGGGCGTCGCGTCCATGAGGTGCGTGCGGCCGGACTTGACCGCGTCCTTCCACAGCTCCGCCTTCGCCTCGAGAGCGACGGCGAGGTGGTCGAGTGCGGGGATGAGCGTGTCGATGAGTGCCTGGGTGACCGCGATGTGCACCGAGGTCGGGAACACGTCGTTCGACGACTGCGAGGCGTTGACGTGGTCGTTGGGGTGCACCGTCGAACCGAGGATGCGCGTGGCGAGCGTTGCCAGCACCTCGTTCATGTTCATGTTCGACGAGGTGCCGGAGCCGGTCTGGTAGGTGTCGACCGGGAACTCACCGTCGTGCGCGCCGGAAGCGACCTGGTCGGCGGCCTGGGCGATGGCGTCGGCGATGGCGCCGTCGAGGGTGCCGAGCTCCTTGTTGGCGAGTGCGGCGGCCTTCTTGATGCGAGCGAGGGCGGCGATCTGCGTCGACTCCAGCCCCTTGCCCGAGATCGGGAAGTTCTCCACGGCGCGCTGCGTCTGAGCGCCGTAGAGCGCATTCACGGGCACCCGCACCTCGCCCATGGTGTCGTGCTCGATGCGGTAGTCCTGCTCGGTCATTCCGAACCCTCCTCGGTTGCGGGGTCGATCCCCTGGATGTCGTCGTCGGTGTCGATGCCGACCGTGATCACGGGCACGGCGGTGCCCTCGGCCAGACGGTAGTTGGCGCCGACGATGCCGAGGCGACCAGCCGCGACGGCATCGCTGATGATCTCGGACGACTGCAGCAGATCGTTCACCGTGTTGCGCAGGTGCTCGATGCCGACCAGTTCCGAGTCGATCTCGGCGACGGTGGTGCCCCCGCTCTCCGCCAGCACCTTGCGCGCGGCCGGCACGATCGGGGCGATCAGCTTCCAGATGTGCGGCGGCAGGGGAGCGGCATCGATCGCCGTGCCGTCGATGGCGGCGCGCACCGCACCGCACGAGTCGTGCGCCAGCACCACGATCAGAGGAACCTCGAGAACGGCGACGGCGTATTCCAGGCTCGCGACGATCGATTCTCCGATGACCTGCCCGGCGTTGCGCACCACGAACAGGTCGCCGAGTCCGAGGTCGAAGATGATCTCGGCGGCCAGGCGGGAGTCGGAGCATCCGAAGAGCGTGGCGACCGGGTGCTGCGCCGCGGTCAGGTCCTTGCGGCGAGCGACGTCCTGATTCGGGTGGCGAGGCTCGTCCTGCACGAAACGGCGGTTGCCGTCCTGCATCTGCGTCCAGGCGGCGGCGGGGGTGAGGGGGTGGGTCATGGGGTCTCCGAGATGGTGCGGATCTGCGGGATGAGGCTCTCGGCGAGTTCGGCCGTGGAATCGGCCGACCGTGAGCCGTAGAGCAGGATGTAGTCGGCGCCGGCCTGCGTGCCGATGGCGTAGGTGACGTTGGCGTTCGACTCCGCGCTACCCGGCTTGTAGACGTCCCAGTCGAGCCCGCCGATGCGCACCGTGTCGGTCGGCGCGACGCCGTTCAAGCGCTGCGGAGCCCAGGACGAATCCGCGTCGAAGGCCTGGTCCACCTTGATGAACCCGCGCTCCTTGTCCGACTTGGGGGCGAGCGTGACCTCCCAGACGACGGTCGCGCCACCCTGCATCTCGGCCCCGTTCGCGCGCCAGAAGTCGCCGAGTTCCGGGATGAGGACGGGGCGGTCCATCGAGGACTCCACCCCCTCGGCCACCGCGGCGACGTCGAGGGGCTTCTGCTCGACGGGTGCGCCGCGGGGAACCGCGAAGATGATGACGGCGACCACGGCGAGTGTCACGAGAAGCGCTGCGACCAGGTTCCGCACCGTCTGGCTCGATCGGTACGCCTTGCTCGACGCCGCCTTCCTGGCGGCGGTCTCGTCGGGTGTCTCCGGACGGCCGAGCTCGGCGATGATGGGGGGCTGCTTGCTCATGACTCTCCGGCGTCGTCGGCATCGGAAGCCGCGGCACGAGCAGCGTCAAGACGCCGCTTCGCTCCCAGCAGCCACTCCTCGCAGCGTGCGGCCAGCGCCTCTCCGCGCTCCCACAGCGCGAGCGAATGCTCGAGTGTGGGGGAGCCCTGCTCGAGCTCTGCGACCACCTTGACGAGTTCGTCACGGGCCGCCTCGAACGACAGCGTGTCCACGGGGGTGTCGTTCAGGGCGCTCACTCCTCCATCTTACGTCGATCGACGCCGACGCTCTGCTCAGTCCCCTTCGGGGATCTCGCCCTCGGAGCGGGCTGCCAGCGATCCACGATCCAGCGTGATCGTGAGGCTGCTCCCGGCGGGAGCGTCGGTGGCATCGCGGAGGATCACACCACCGTCGAGGTGGGCGATCGCGTAGCCGCGAGCCAGGGTCGCCGCGGGGGAGAGGGCTCGCAGGGATGCGCGGAGTTCTCCCGTGCGGCGCCCGGCGTCGTCGAGCTGTCGGTTCACGGCGTCCCGTCCACGCCCGAGCAGCAGCCACGTCTCCTGGGCGCGGGCATCGATGATCGGTGCGGGCGAGCGCAGCACCGGTCGCGAGCGCAGCTGCTCCAGCTGGGCGATGTCGTGCGTGAGGCGCTGGGTGAGCCGTGAGGTCGCTCGCGACCGCAGCTGCGCGATGAGGGCTCGCTGCTCTCCCACGTCGGGCACGACGCGCTTCGCGGCATCGGTCGGCGTCGAGGCGCGGAGATCGGCGACGTCATCGAGAAGCGGGTGGTCGTTCTCGTGCCCGATCGCGCTCACCACAGGCGTCGATGCCGCGGCGACCGCTCGCACGAGTCTCTCGTCGCTGAAGCCCAACAGCGTCTGCGGGTCGCCGCCGCCGCGGGCGATGATGATCACGTCGACCTCGGGATCAGCGTCGAGCCGAGCGAGCGCGGCGAGGGTGTCCGGGACACAGCGGTCCCCCTGCACGGCGGCGTACTCGGTGCGGAAGCGCACCTGCGGCCAGCGCAGCTCGGCGTTGCGATGCACATCCTTCTCGGCGTCCGAGCGCTCGCCCGTGATGAGGCCGATCACGTGCGGGAGGAAGGGGAGGCGCTTCTTGCGCGAAGGATCGAAGAGCCCCTCCTGCCGCAGCTGCACGCGGAGCTTCTCGAGGCGTTCCAGCTGATCGCCGAGCCCGACGTGCTTCATCGCGGAGACGGCGAAGCTGAAGTCGCCCGCCTTGACGAAGTAGTCGGCCTTGACCGCGGCGACCACATGGTCGCCGACGCCGATGTCGGACGGGATGCGCGCACGCACGCTCGACCACACGCGGATGGAGATCTGCGCGTCGGACCTGGTGTCCTTCAGGCGCGCGAACACGTTGCCGGCTCGCACGTTCCACGAGGTGATCTCGCCTTCGACCCAGACCGTGTTCCACCGCGCGATGAAGTCGCGGATCGTCGCGTTGAGGCGGGTGACGGAGGTGGGGGCGTCTGCGGTGGAATCGCGGGGTGCGACCGAGTCGGCCGGCGGCGTCTCGCCCTGGCCCGTCGTCGCTTCGAAGACTGTCATCCGCTCCCGTTCCCTGCCCTCGAACCTCCCCGGCCGTGCACAGCTGCGCGACGGTAGAATTCAAGGGTGACTTCGACTGCCGTTCATCTCCCCGTGCCCCGCCTCCCACGAGTGCGTGCGGCGGCCGGGCGGCTTCAGGATAACCCGGTGGCCGGACACAAGCGTGTTCTGCTCGCCGCCCCGCGCGGTTACTGTGCGGGTGTCGACCGCGCGGTCGTCGCGGTGGAGAAGGCTCTCGAACGCTACGGCGCCCCCGTCTACGTGCGCAAGCAGATCGTGCACAACATCCACGTCGTCACCGAGCTCGAGGAGAAGGGTGCGATCTTCGTCGAAGAGGTCGACGAGGTCCCCGAGGGTGCGCACATCGTCTTCAGCGCCCATGGCGTCTCACCCGCGGTCGTGAACGCGGCCTCCGATCGGGGACTCCACGCGATCGATGCCACCTGTCCTCTGGTCACCAAGGTGCACCGCGAGGCCGTGCGCTTCGCGCGCGACGACTTCGAGATCCTGCTCATCGGTCACGACGGGCACGAAGAGGTGGAGGGCACGGCTGGAGAGGCGCCGGACCACGTGACCGTCGTGAACTCTCCCGAAGAAGCCGACACCGTCGTGGTGAAGGATCCGAACAAGGTCGTCTGGCTGTCGCAGACCACGCTGTCGGTGGACGAGACGATGGAGACGGTCAACCGGTTGCGCACGCGATTCCCCGAACTGCAGAATCCGCCGTCGGACGACATCTGCTACGCAACGCAGAACCGTCAGGTCGCGATCAAGAAGGTCGCCGCCGGGGCAGACCTCGTGATCGTGGTCGGCTCGTCGAACTCGTCCAACAGCGTGCGTCTGGTCGAGGTCGCCCTCGAGTACGGAGCGAAGGCCGCTTACCGCGTCGACTATGCCGAGGAAATCCAGCAGGAGTGGCTCGACGGCGTCGAGACGGTCGGTGTGACCAGCGGCGCATCCGTGCCCGAGGTTCTGGTCCGCGAGGTGCTCGATGCGATCGGCGACGCCGGCTACCGCGATGTCGAAGAGGTGAAGACCGCTGAGGAGGATCTGATGTTCTCCCTGCCCAAGGAACTGCGTCAGGACGCTGCCGGTCAGCGGGACGCCCGGGCTCTCGGCGGTCGTGCATCCGGAGGAGGCGCGTAGCGTTGAGCGCCGCGGAGGCGGAGCCCACCCTCATCGGGTCGGTGCAACGCGCTCTGCGACTGGTCGACATCGTCGCGAACTCCCCGCGCCCGCTTCCGCCGAAGATGCTCGCGGCGATCACCGGACTGACGCCGGGGACGACCTACAACCTGGTGCGCACGCTCGTGCATGAGGGGTATCTGTCGTCGGAGCCGGACGGCGTGGTGCTCGGCAGTCGGTTTCCGTCGTTCCAGCAGCAGATCGGCTCCAGGGGCGTGTTCCTCGCTCGAGTGCGCGCGGCGCTGCGCGAGGTGACCGAGGAGGTGGGAGCCACGGCCTACCTGTCGCGCTTCGACGACGGGGAGATGCATCTGGTCGACATCGTCGACGCGGTCCGGAACCCTCGGATCGAGCTCTGGGTGGGGCTGCAGTCCAGCGCCCACGCGACTGCGCTGGGCAAGCAGATCCTCGCCGACCTCTCGGAGGAGGATCGCCTCGACTACCTGTCCCGCCATCGGCTGCCCGAGCTCACCCCGCGCACGATCAACGATCGCAGGACATTGCTCACACAGCTGGAGCGCTCGCCGGGGTGGGCTGTCGACCACGAGGAGTACGCCATCGGTGCGACCTGCCTCGCTGTGCCCGTCATCGCCCCTGGCGTCACCGCGTCGCTCGCGATCTCGCTGAACGCCGAGCGCGATGTGGTCGACAGGGAGCTGGTGTCGAAGCTGCAGGTCGCCGCGAGGCGCCTCTCGCTGCAACTCGGCGCGGATGCTCTGGACAGCGGGTCATCCGACGAGGATTTCACTATCTGAAGTCAGACCCCTGGCGCGGCGGCATGCGTTTTCCTACTATGAAGGGAGTAGCGGCATACAAGAGCGCTACCGACCGCCTCGAGCGTCCCCAGCGCTGGCGGTCGACCTGGATGAGAAGCGTCCCCAGCGCTTCACGTCCGCGGCCCCGAGAAGTCCCCACTTCTCCGGGGCCGCTATCGTTTTCGGCACGCAGTTGCTGGGAGGCGGCATGAGGCTATGCCGTTAGCATGGCGAGATGAGCGATCAGCGGCCCCAGTACGGAGAACTCGCGACCCCGGAGGAGCAGCGACGGGCCGCGGGTCTGCCTCCGATCGATGAGCCTGTGATCGCTCCAGCCGCTGCAGCGTCACCACCGCCGGCCGTGCCGGGAGCGGTCGCGGCGTCGAGCCCCTCGGGCGGTTCCCCCGCGAAGCGGGCGCACCCGCTCGATCGTTTCGCCACGATCGCCATGCTGGCGTACGGACTGATCAATGTCGTCGTCACCGGGCTGTCGTACCTGGACCTGCCGAGCGTCATGAACCAGACGATGAAGATCATCGGCATCGAAGGCGAGTTCACGAACTTCGCGTCCGCGAGGACCTGGGGCACGATCGCCGCGATCCTGCTCGCCGTCGGGTGGTCGGTCACCGCCGCGCTCTCGATCCGTCGCCTCCGCCGTGGACGTGTGACGTGGTGGGTTCCGATCGTCGGGGCCATCGTGACCATGGGTGTGGTGTCGGTTTGCATCGCCGTGCCGATGATGGGCGATCCGGCGTTCATCGCGCACCTCGAGCAGATGACGCGTCCCTGAGGACGTTCCGTGAGGTCTGCGCGGGCGCAGCTCCCACGGAGAACGAGAAGGGGCCCGGCAGGATGCCGGGCCCCTTCTGTGTCTCGCGACCGATCAGCTCTTGGACTGGCCGTACGAGCCGAGCTGGCGGGTCGACTCGACCACCCGGGCGGCCATGGCCGACTCGGCGATCTTGCCCCAGGCACGCGGGTCGTACTGCTTCTTGTTGCCGACCTCGCCGTCGACCTTCAGCACGCCGTCGTAGTTCTTGAACATGTAGTCGGCGATGGCACGCGTGTAGGCGTACTGGGTGTCGGTGTCGATGTTCATCTTGATGACGCCGTTGGCGACCGCGAGGGCGATCTCCTCATCGGTCGAGCCCGAGCCACCGTGGAACACGAGGTCGAGCGGCTTGGGGCCGGTGTTGTACTTCGCGGCGACCTCCGCCTGGATCTCGCCGAGCAGCTCGGGACGCAGCTTCACTCCACCGGGCTTGTAGACACCGTGGACGTTGCCGAAGGTGAGGGCCGCGATGTAACGCCCCTGCTCACCGAGACCCAGCGCCTGCACGGCCTGGTCGACGTCGGCGAAGGTCGTGTAGAGAGCTTCGTTCGACCCCTCATGCTGTACGCCGTCCTCCTCGCCGCCGACGACGCCGATCTCGACCTCGAGGATGGCGTTGATGGCCTTCATGCGGGGGAGCAGATCCTTCGCGATCTCGATGTTCTCCGCGAGGGGAACAGCGGAGCCGTCCCACATGTGGGACTGGAAGATCGGGTTGCGACCGGCCTTGACCTCTTCCTCCGAAGCGGCGATCAGCGGCTCGACGAAGCCCGCGAGTGCGTCCTTGGGGCAGTGGTCGGTGTGCAGGGCGACGGTGATCGGGTAGTTCTTGGCGACCTCGGTGGCGAAGCGCGCGAATGCGAGAGCGCCCGTGGCGCGAGCCTTCACCGTGTGGCCGGCGAAGTAGTCGGCGCCACCGGTGGTGACCTGGATGATGCCGTCGGAGCCGGCCTCGGTCAGGCCCTGAAGGACGGAGTTGATCGTCTGCGAGCTGGAGACGTTGAATGCGGGGTACGCGAAGCCGCCGGCCTTCGCGCGGTCGAGCATTTCGGCGTACTGATCCGGGGTGGCGACGGGCATGAGAACTCCTGCGATAGGGGAAGCCGGGACAGCTGCCACTCTATCGGGGCGCACGCGCCGATACCGCAGTCGCGGCCGGGGGCGAGCACGTCCGCTTCTGCGTAGCTGTTAAGAACAGCGATTCCTTCGGGGGATCGTGCCCGAAAAGCGGCGGATTCGGAGCGCACGATGGCTAGGCTGACCGCATGGTGAGTCTTACTGCTGATCTGAGCCCGCTTCGTCCCGACCGCAACCTGGCGATGGAGTTGGTGCGATCGACGGAGGCTGCGGCCATCCGCGCTGTGCCGTTCATCGGTCGCGGCGCGAAGGAAGCTGCGGACGGCGCGGCTGTCGACGCCATGCGGGCCTTCCTCGGCACGGTCGACTTCCAGGGACGGGTCGTCATCGGTGAGGGCGAGAAGGACAACGCCCCGATGCTCTTCAACGGCGAGATCGTCGGAACCGGCCGAGGGCCGCTGTGCGACATCGCCGTCGACCCCATCGACGGGACCTCACTGACCGCTGCCGGTCGACAGAACGCCCTGTCGGTGATCGCCGTCTCGGACCGCGGCACCATGCTCGACGCCTCGAGCGTCTTCTATATGGACAAGCTCGTGACGGGGCCCGCCGGCGTCGGTGTCGTCGACATCCGTCTGCCCATCGGGGAGAACATCCGCAAGCTCGCCGGCGCTCTCGACAAGCCCGTCGACGAGATCGTCGTCTCGGTGCTGAACCGTCCGCGTCATGAGCAGCTCATCCAGGAGATCCGCGATGCCGGCGCCGGCACCCGTCTGATGAGTGACGGAGACGTCGCCGGCGGCATCAATGCGGCACGCCACGACGCCCGCACCGACATGTGCGTCGGCATCGGAGGCAGCCCCGAGGGCATAGTCACGGCTTGTGCGATCAAGGCGCTCGGCGGCCACATCCAGGGTCGGCTCTGGCCGCGTGACGACGACGAGCGCCAGCGCGGCATCGACGCGGGGCTCGACATGGACAAGGTGTACGAGGCCGACGATCTGGTGCAGGGCAACAACACGATCTTCGTCGCGACCGGTGTCACCGATGGCCAGCTCGTCGCGGGTGTCCGGCGCGAGCGCGGTTATGTGTACACCGAGAGCGTCGTGCTCAGAGGCGCCTCGGGGACGCTCCGTCGCATCGCGTCCGAGCACCTCGTCTCGAAGTGGCTCTGACGCTTCTCGTGTTCGCCGTCGTGTGATCGTCGGCGCTGAGGCCGTCGGCATCGTTATCGAGCCGGTATCGCCTCACACCCCGACGATCCACGGTTCGCCGGGCCCCCGTGTCACAATTGTCACTGGGTTTGTCGCCGTCGACGGAGCCGCCAGGCACCGCAGGCACAGGAGGGCGAACAGATGACAACGCAGCACACGAGCGGCTCGAAAGCCGCCGCGACCAGGATCGTCACGACGAACACAGGGCGCATCCTCCGGGTGAGCGCGGACGCGGAATCCGCTCCGAAGCCCCCGACCGTGGCCCCCGTCGCACCGGCAGTAGACCCGGCCCGACGTGCGGATGTTCTCTTCCGCGTCCGGCGCGATGAGGGGCACGAGCTCAGCGCATGGTGGATGATCGGCGCGTTCCTGGCAACCAGCGGTCTGGTGATCCTGCTGCTCAGCGGCGTTCCCGGTATCGCCTGATCACGGCGCCCTCTTGCTCGGTGAGCGCTGGATCAGCGTTCTTCGTCGAGTCTGATCCGCACGTCGCCCACGTCTGCGCGGAGTGCCGACTCGTCGCGCGCCGCGTCAGCCACCGCGTCGCCTGACTCCGGTTCGTGGGTGCTCTCCTCAGAGGCGATCAGCTCCGGTGCCGTGAATCGTCTGGCCGCCCCTGTCGTCACCGCGGGGGCTGTCGAGAGCGCCGACGCGTCGACCCCGGGGAATTGGCGAGCGGTCACGAGCACGCGTGTCTCGAGCGAACCGGCGAACCGGTTGTAGCTGTCGACGGTGCGCTCCAGGGCGCGGCGCAGATCGTCGGCGTGTCCGGCCAGGGTTCCCAGCCGGTCGTACAACTGTGTGCCGAGCGCGAGCAATGTGCGAGCCTCGGTCGAGACCTCCTGCTGTGTCCAGGTGAACGCCACGGTCTTGAGCACGGCCCAGAGGTTGACGGGGGAGGCGAGCGCGACTCGTCGGCCGAATGCGTAGTCGAGCAGCGTCGGGTCTTCGTCGATCGCGGCGGCCAGCAGCGATTCGCTCGGCAGGAAGCAGATCACGAACTCGGGGCTCGCATCGAGCCCCGCCCAATAGGCTTTCTTCGCCAGGGCGTCGATGTGCGCTCGGACTGCTTTCACGTGCTTCTGCATCAATGCTCGACGCTGAGGCTCCTGGGCGTCGCCGCCCGGAAGCGCAGATGCCTCGAGGTACGCGTCGAGCGGCACTTTGGCGTCGACCGCGATCGAGCTGCCACCCGCGAGCCGGATCACCATGTCGGGACGGCCCTGGCCCCGGTCGCTGGAGATCGTCGCCTGCAGGTCGAAGTCGATGTGTCGGGTGAGGCCCGCGGCTTCGACGACACGGCGGAGCTGCGTCTCGCCCCACACGCCTCTCGTGGCGCTGGAGCGCAGAGCTCCCGCGAGGGACTCGGTGGTCGCCCGGAGCGCTTCATCGGACTCCTGCGCTCGGCGCAGCTGCTCCTCGAGCGTGCCGAATTGAGCGTGCCTCTCCCGCTCGATCGCGGTGACCTTGGTCTGCATCTGCTGCAGACTCTCACGCACGGGGGCGAGCGCGGTGAGCACCGCATTCTGCTGCTGCACCCGCTGCGCCTCGGCGCGCTGCTCGTTTCGCGCGTGCTCGACGGCATCGCGGTACAGGTCGTATTGACGGTCTCGGTCGTCGCGCGCAGCGGCCAGCTCGGCCTGAGCGCGCGCGAGATCGGCGGCGCCTCGGCCGGCGCGCAGGAACCAGCCGACGGCGATGCCCGCAGCGAGTGCGACGAGCAGGAGAACGACAGCCAGAGCATCCATGTGTTCATGATGGGGCCGGCCTCCGACATTCGGAGGTCGCCGCGCACGGAGCGGTCGAGGTGCGGGTCAGGCGACCGCGCGCTCCAGTGCGGGTGCGACAGGAGCAACCGGAGCGGTGACCCGCAGACTCAGCGCGTCGGCGAGAGCGAAGACGTCGCCCGCACCGGCTCTGTAGGCGGCGTCGATCACGATCTGGGCACACGCACGGGCATCGGCCAGGGCATCGTGGTGCGAGAACTCCTCGAACCCCGCGGCAGCAGCGGCGACCGGCAGCCGGTACGAGTCGAGCGTGTAGGTCTTGCGGGCGACCTGCAGGCTGCACAGCGACCGGTAGGGCGGGCACAGCTGGCCCGTGGCCTCAGACGCGCGGCGCAGCACATTGAGGTCGAAGCCGGCGTTGTGCGCGACCAGCACATCGGCACCCGCGAAGGCGCACAGGCGGTCGAACTGGTCGACCCAGGTCGCGGCCGACAGCACGTCCTCCGGCTGGATGCCATGGATGCGCACGTTCCACTCCTGGAACTCGTCATGGCCAGGCGGCGGCTGGATCAGCCAACCGGTGGTGGCGACGACCTGGCCGTCGCGGACGCGGACCAGTCCGACCGAGCACGCAGAGGCCGGGCTGGAGTTCGCGGTCTCGAAGTCGATCGCAGTGAAGTCCAGTGGCACATCCCCACCTTCCCCCGGTCCCTCGAAGACGTCTCGGAGACTCGCCGTATGCTGGCGACATGGCTGAGGACATGGCGACGTCGTTCGGAGCGCAGGCGGGAGACTACGAGGTCGGTCGACCTGATTATCCTTTCGAGGCCGTGGCATGGATGCTGGAGCGCATGCCGCACGGCTCACGTCGGATCGCCGATGTCGGTGCCGGCACAGGAAAGCTCACCAGGGTTCTCACGGAGGCGCCGGACGCCGAGGTCGTCGCCGTCGATCCCGACCCCGTGATGCTCGCGACGCTCCGCGGTGCGGTGCCCGGCGTGCCGACGTTCCAGGGATCGGCCGAGCAGCTGCCGCTTCCGGACGCGAGTGTCGATGCCGTCGTGCTGGGGCAGGCATGGCACTGGGTCGATCCGGTGGCAGGCTCAGCCGAGATCGGGCGCGCCGTGCGCGGCGGGGGAGTGCTCGGCCTCATCTGGAACATCCGCGACGACCGTGTCGACTGGGTGCGCAGGCTCACCGAGATCATGCACGGCAGCCACGCCGAGAACATGCTCGCCGAGGGGGACCCGAGTGTCTCCGCGCCGTTCAGCGGACTCGAGCAGGAGCGCTGGGAATGGGCCCGCCCCGTGACGCGCGACGTGCTGCACCGGATGGCGGCGTCACGCAGCTACATCATCACCGCTTCGGACGAGGAGAAGGCCCGCATCGCGCGCGAGCTCGACGCGCTCTTCGACGAGCTCGACCTGCACGGGGACGCCACGATCGACCTTCCGTACGTCACGCGGGCGTATCGAGCCGTTCGCGACTGAGGTCCGTTGCGCGGCTCTGCGGCTCGGGCCGCTGCGCCGCGTCAGGCGTTCGCGCCGGATCAGGCCGAACGGCCCGGCGTCTGCCTGATCTCGCGCGTTCGCCTGATCTCGCGCATCGCTCGCACAGCATCCCGCAGGATCGTGCGTCTTCAGCGAGGTAGACTCGTGCCCCGTGGCTCTCACTATCGGTATCGTCGGCCTGCCCAACGTCGGCAAGTCCACCCTCTTCAACGCACTCACCAAGAACGACGTGCTCGCGGCGAACTACCCGTTCGCGACGATCGAGCCGAACGTCGGCGTGGTGAACCTGCCCGATCCTCGCCTCGACAAGCTCGCGGAGATCTTCGGCAGCGAGCGCATCCTGCCCGCAGCAGTGTCGTTCGTCGACATCGCCGGCATCGTGCGTGGGGCGAGCGAGGGTGAGGGTCTGGGCAACAAGTTCCTCGCGAACATCCGTGAGGCCGACGCCATCGCTCAGGTCGTGCGCGGTTTCGCCGACGACGATGTCGTCCACGTCGACGGCACGGTTAACCCTGCATCCGACATGGAGACCATCAACGCGGAACTCATGCTCGCCGACCTCGAGACCGTCGACAAGGCGATCGCGCGGTACGAGAAGGAAGTGCGCGGCAAGAAGATCGAGCCCATCGTGCTCGAGACCGCGAAGGCGGCGAAGGATGCTCTCGAGCGCGGTGTGCTGCTGTCGGTCGCCGGCATCGACCTGACGCCGATCCGCGAGCTGGGTCTGCTCACCGCGAAGCCCGTCATCTTCGTCTTCAACGTCGACGAGTCCGTGCTGACCGACGACGCGCGCAAGGCGGAGCTCGCCGCCCTCGTCGCCCCGGCGAAGGCCATCTTCCTCGACGCGAAGATCGAGTCCGAGCTCATCGACCTCGACCCGGAAGACGCAGCCGAGCTCCTCGCCTCGACCGGCCAGGACGAGTCCGGTCTCGACCAGCTCGCCCGCATCGGCTTCGACACGCTCGGCCTGCAGACGTACCTGACCGCCGGTCCGAAGGAAGCCCGCGCCTGGACCATCCCCAAGGGATCGAAGGCGCCACAGGCTGCGGGCGTCATCCACACCGACTTCGAGAAGGGCTTCATCAAGGCCGAGATCGTCTCGTTCGACGATCTGGTCGAGACGGGCTCCGTCGTCGAGGCCCGCGCCAAGGGCAAGGCCCGCCTCGAGGGCAAGGACTACGTCATGCAGGACGGCGACGTCGTGGAGTTCCGCTTCAACAACTGAGTTCGGCGGGGAAGCTCCGGACACCTGTCACTGCGCACGCGAATCCGTGCTCGTCCGCACCGTCACGATAGCGTCGTGGACGAGGACGAGAGGACGACAGATGCCCACGTACCAGTACTTTCCCGCCCGATACGAGGGCCCCATCAGGACTCTCCTCCTGGATGCGAACGTGACGGCGCACCTGGATACCATCGCGCGTAAGGGCACGGAGTACGCCGACGGAGTGGTGAATCGACGCATGGCGGATCTTGTCCGCCGTCTCGATGCTGACGCACGGGTCCTGCCCGGCCTCGGTGCAGGCGAGGGGGTCGTGCGGCGGGCGGGACTGCAAGACGTGTCGAACTACCGGCGCCGGAGCGAGAACGCGCAGGAGCTGCTCGCCGGTGACCGCTCGCGGATCACAGCGTGGCTCGAAGGTGAGGCTCTACCCGACCCTCGTGTTCCCGGGGACGCTGAGCATCCGAGCGAGATAGGCACAGTGGAGTTCGAGATCGTTCGAGAGAACCTCCTCATTCCGTCCTACGCCGTGATGCTGAAGGCATATCAGTTGTACTTGCAGGGGAGGAGTCCCGAGTCCGGGTTCCGTGTCCTCGCCGGGTTCGCCGAGGAGCTGTTCGCTCGTGGCTCACGCGAGGTGTTGCTGGGTGCGCTGCTGCTGGCAGGCAATCACACGGGGCGTGAGATGGCGTTGAACATCATGAAGCTGCGCGAGCAGAAGGACCTCGCCTCAACGCTCGACGCACTGTGGAACACGAGCTTTGACCTGACGCATTCGCGAGTCGCGACGATGCCCTCTCTCCCCGAGTTCCGCGGCGCGTTCGAGGTTCCATGCGTCTTCGTCACTGATGACCGGCACCTGGGAAGGTTCCTGCAGATCCTCCAGCCGGCGGGGGCGGTGTCCATGAAACGTGGCGGTGGCATCACCGGCGATCACGCCTATCTCAAGCGTGTCCTGCAGGACGGCATGCTTGCGAAGGTCGTCGAGATCGTCGAAGCAGGCAACGATCGGGCGTTGAACGAGACGACCGACGTCGAGGACATGGCGCGCATTCGCCGCTACCGAGCGCGCGCGTATGCCGATCAGTTGGAGGGATGGCTCGCCGAGCGTCTCGACGGCTGAGGCGTCCGTGCACCACCCGCACGGGTGACAGGATTGACGGATGACCGCAACTCTCGTGGCACAAGGGCTGGCCGGCGGCTACGGCCACCGCACCCTCTTCGACTCGCTCGATCTGACCGTCGCGGCAGGCGACGTGGTCGGCCTCGTCGGGGTCAACGGGGCAGGGAAATCGACCCTCCTGAAGCTGCTGGCCGGTGTCGATGAACCGCAGGCCGGTGCGATCCGTCTCTCACCTTCAGATGCCTTCGTCGGCTGGCTTCCGCAGGAGCACGAGCGCGTCCCCGGCGAGAGTGTCGCCGAGTACATCGGCCGCCGCACGGGATGCGCAGCAGCGACCAGGGACATGGATGCCGCCGCCGCTGCTCTGGGCGACCCGAGCCTCGCACCTCCGGGCACGGATCCCGCGGACACCTACTCGGTCGCGCTGGATCGCTGGCTGGCGAGCGGTGCCGCCGACCTCGACGAGCGGCTTCCGGCGGTGCTCGCCGAGCTCGGACTCGACCTCGGCGATGATCCCGCCGACACGATGATGACGTCGCTGTCGGGTGGGCAGGCTGCGCGGGTCGGACTCGCCGCCCTGCTGCTCTCGCGCTTCGACATCGCGCTGTTGGACGAGCCGACGAACGACCTCGACCTCGACGGCATCGAGCGACTCGAAGCGTTCGTGCAGGGGCTCCGTGGCGGTGCCGTGGTGGTCAGCCATGACCGCGAGTTCCTGGCGCGGTGTGTGACCCGTGTGCTGGAACTCGACCTGGCGCAGGGCAGCAACAGGGTGTTCGGGGGCGGGTACGACTCGTACCTGGAGGAGCGGGCCACGCTCCGTCGACACGCGCGCGAGAAGTACGACGAGTTCGCCGACAAGAAGGCCGACCTCGTCTCCCGTGCGCGAACTCAGCGCGAGTGGTCGAGCCAAGGTGTGCGCAATGCGATGAAGAAGGCGCCAGACAACGACAAGATCAAGCGCAAGGCCTCGGCCGAGTCGAGCGAGAAGCAGGCGCAGAAGGTGCGCCAGATGGAGAGCCGGATCGCCAGGCTCGAAGAAGTCGACGAGCCGCGCAAGGAGTGGCAGCTCGAGTTCACGATCGGCTCGGCGCCGCGCTCCAGCTCCGTCGTCTCGACGCTGAGTTCCGCAGTGTTCCGACAGGGGACGTTCCAACTCGGCCCGGTGTCGCTGCAGGTCAACGCGGGGGAGCGGATCGGCATCACCGGCCCCAACGGTGCGGGCAAGTCGACGCTCCTTCGCGGGCTGCTCGGACGTCAGCTTCCCGACGAGGGGACGGCGAGCCTCGGCGCGAGCGTGCAGATCGGTGAGATCGACCAAGCCCGCGCGCAACTGACCGGCTCGCAACCGCTCGCGACGGCCTTCGAGGCTCTGGTCCCCGAGATGGCTTCGGGCGAGATCCGCACCCTCCTTGCGAAGTTCGGGCTCAAGGCCGACCACGTCACCCGTGCGGTCGACGAACTCTCGCCCGGAGAGCGCACCCGCGCAGGACTCGCGCTGCTCCAGGCCCGTGGCATCAACCTCCTCGTCCTGGATGAGCCGACGAACCACCTCGACCTGCCCGCGATCGAGCAGCTCGAACAGGCCCTCGAGTCGTATGAAGGAACCCTGCTGCTCGTGACCCACGACCGGCGGATGCTCGCGACCGTGAAGACCGACCGCCACTGGAGAGTGGAGGCGGGGCAGGTGGTCGAGGCGTGACGACCTTCGTCATCGAGACCGTCCCCCATGAGCGTCTGACCGAGGATGACGTGGCGCGGCTGCGGGAACTGTTCGACGTGGAGTATCTCGCGCAGTTCGGCGAGTGGGACCCCGATCAGCCCTACGGCTACGCGCCCCATGACCTGCATGTCATCGCTCGACTCGGGCACGACGTGGTGGGCCACGTCGGCTGGGCGCGGCGGACGATCGGCGTCGGCACCGCAGAGGTCGTGATCGCGGGTGTCGGCGGAGTCCTCATCTCTCCGCGTGCGCGGGGCGAAGGAGCGGGTGCGAGACTCATGGCGGCCGCGACCGCGTCGATGATCGAGGCCGGTGGTATCGAGTTCGGCTACCTGGGGTGCCGTGAGGAGGTCGTCCCCTTCTACGCGTCGTGCGGGTGGCAGCGGGTCACGGCAGCCGAGAAATCGGTCGATCGCGCCGGGTGCCCGGTCACGCAGCCGCCGGGTCCGCCGATTCTGCTGCTCCCGGTCGAGGCTCCGCTGGATTCGTGGCCGGCAGGTGCCATCGATCTCCGCGGGCGCGCCTGGTGATCATCTGACCGAGTGCGCTCGAAGGTGTCGTCGTCTCGCTGACCGCCAGGTCGGGATACGCTGGAGCACGGCGGCTCCGGTCGCGGTCCGGTCGCTGGTGTCCGCCGTGGGCGTTCCGCCTGAGTTCCTGACCCTGACGGCACGAGGAGATTGACGCCGATGACCGAGACCCAGATCTTCGAGCCCGACGGCCGCGCCATCCCCTTCGTCGACGAGGGAGACGGACCCGTCAAGCTGGTCCTGATCCAGGAGCGCGACGTGGCGGCGGATGTGCTCGGCGTCGTGGCGCACTACCTTGCGGAGGAAGCGGGCTTCCATGTGCTGCGGATCGGCCACCGTGCCGAGGGTAAGCACGACGAGGCGACGCTGGCTGCGCGGGTTGACGACGCGCTCGCCGTGATCGACCACGTGGGGCTCGGCGACACCTGGATCGGCGGACACGGCTTCGGCGGTACGGTGGCGCGTGCTTTCGCCGTCGCCCACGCCGACCGCGTGAACGGCCTGGCCCTGTTGGCCGTCGAAGACGACGCGACGCCGCTCGCGCCGGTGATGCCCGTTCTCATCATCCAGGGCAGCAAGGACATCGAGACGCCTCCGGCGAACGGCGAGCAGCTGCAGTCCACGGCGCCCGAGCGCGCGAGCGTGAAGACCATCGAAGGTGGCGACCACATGTTCCCGATGACCTTCCCCATCGAGACGGCCGTCGTGATCGAGGAGTACCTCGACTGGGACTGAGCGACCCGTTCGCCTACCGGCCCTGCCGCTTCTTGTAGGGCTTCGGCTGGCCCTTCACCGCGGGAGCACGCCCCTTGCCCTTCGACGCCTTGGCCTTGCCTCCGGCAGGGGCAGGGGCGCTGCGAACCGGCTCCGGCGCAGCCGCGACCTCGGCACGCGCCTCCACGAGCAGCAGCTCACCGACGGAAGTGAGCCGCGTCGGACCTTCGCGGTGCACGATGGGGTGGCCCACCTCGGCTTCGAGCTTGTCGATCGAGGTGTAGAGCGAAGCCAGCGGAATCCCGAGTTTGTCCGCCGCGCGCGGAAAATGGAGTTCATCCGCCAGGACGACGAAGCGGCGGAGCAGGGAGATCTTCACGGGAGTCTTTCGATGATCCGCACGGGCTTGCGGACTGCTTCCAGGGTACGTGGTGTCGTTCAGAGGTCGCTGTAGTCGTTCGCGGGGACCTGGATCTGCTTCACCGTGTCGCCGTCGAACCAGAAGAGCGTGTAGATCATGCCGGTGGAGCCAGGGTGGCTGAGCGACTCTGTCCCTGGCGCTTCGCGTCCTCCCAGGCCGAGGAACTCGGCGGTGGCGGGGTCCTCGGCATCGTCGAGCGCCCAGGCGCCCGCATCGAGGAGCTCGGCACGCGTGGATCCGACGGAGAGACCGTCTGCGGCGGTGATCGGAACACCGTCGAGCGACGCTCCGGTGATCGCCACAGAGGCCGGACCTTCGTGCTCGGTGTCGGTGAACACCCGCAAGCCGTCCCATATGTAGTTCACGAACGAGAAGTCGTAACCCGGGAAGGTCTCCACTTTCTCCGGCTCCGGGAGCTCTCCCGTCGTCTCTTCCAACAGGTCGAGCACCGCCTCGGTGTCGTCGAGCGCGGCGTCGCGGGTGCCCGTCTCGTCGGTGACGGCGATGCCGTCGAGGGACACGACGATCCGTGGCTCCACCGTGGGGGTCGGACTAGGGGTCGGCGACGAGGGTGCAGAACTGGGCACGGTGGTGGGCTCGGCTGCGGGGCGAGCTGAGGTGCAGCCGGCGAGAAGGAGAGCCGCGCCGGCGAGAGCCAGCGCAGGCAGAAGTGAACGTCGCATGGTCTCACGGTATCGATAGGGGGCGACGACGCAGCAACGGGCAGGCCGACGGGGTCGGATCGTGATATTCCGGACAGACGGATGCCGCGACCGATTCGGCCGCGGCATCCGGAATCCTTCGGTCAGGCGACCTGTGGGGTGACGGCGAAGGACACGGAGCCTTCGTCGTCCACGCCGGCATCGAGGATCTTGTCGTCGAGAGCGGCGACTGCCGACTCATCGAGGAAGAGCCGGGTGCCGGCCACTTCCACGACCTGGTCCTGCGGCTCCGGGTCGGCGGCGACGAGCACGGCGAGGCGCGCACCTCCCTCGGCGTTCTGAGGCTCTGTCGAGTGGATGCGGAGCCCGGCATCCGGGGCGTCGGTCTGACGGCTCACCAGAGTCGTCACGATGGCGGAGGCGTTGTCGGTGAGGGTGAGCACGAGACTCTCCTTCCGGTTGGGGCATGTCACGGTCGCGACATGTCCGGGCTACGATGCCGAACCTCGGTGAGTGTCTCAACCCCCTTGCGGGGATTCGGAGGAGGCTCTTACCCTGCTCGCAGGTTCTTGCGCAGAAACACCTGCGCGGTGCCGTCGCCGTCAGGTACACGCTCGTGCTCCTCATACCCGCACGACTCGTAGAGGCGGATGTTCGCTTCGCTCAGACTGCCCGTGAACAGCTCGGCCACATCCGCGTTCGACGCCTTCTCGGCGCTCTCGAGCAGGAGGCGGCCGATTCCCTCGCCCTGCATGTCCGGTGCGATCGCGATCCTGCCGATCAGCAACAGCCCGTCCTGCTCCACGTACCGGATCGCGCCGACGAGCCGCCCGTCGATGCGTGCTGTCAGCCCGGATTCGGAGCGGAGTTCCGCTTCCAGCTCGGTGAGCGTCTGCGTCAGCGGTGGCATGTCGACGCTCCCGTAGATCGCCGCTTCCGACACGAAGGCCGCCCTCTGCACGGTCAGCACCTCGCCGGCGTCGCGGTCGCTGATGGGAGATATGACCACCTCACCCGGTGCGGCGTGCTGGTCGGGGCGGTGCTCTTCGTTCACGATGTCTGCGTCACTCACCCGAGTCACATTCCGGGGTGGGCGCCCGCGGTGTCAACCCCCTCGCCGTGGAGGATCGCCAAGGCTAGCGTCGCGATCAGGAGGTCACACCATGGCTGAAACCACAACCACCAAGAAGACCGGCGGCTCGACGAAGGGCGCGGTCAAGACGACCAGGCAGCAGAACGCGGAGAAAGGCTTCACCGCCTCGACCACGCTCGCGAAGAACCTGCAGGCGGTGCTGGTCGACCTGCTCGATCTCGCGATCCAGGGCAAGCAGGCCCACTGGAACGTCGTGGGACGCAACTTCCGCGATACGCACCGGCAGCTCGACGAGATCATCGACGACGCTCGCACCTTCAGCGACACGATCGCCGAGCGCATGCGTGCCCTGCACGCTGTGCCGGACGGGCGCAGTGCCACCATCGCGAAGACCTCTTCGCTTCCCGAGTTCCCGGCGGGAGAGGTGTCCACCACCGAGACGATCGACCTGGTCACCGAGCGCCTGGAGGCGGCCGTGGCCACCGCTCGCGACGTGCACGATGCCGTCGACGAGGAGGATCCGACCTCGGCGGACCTGCTGCACGCGATCATCGAGCGGCTCGAACAGTTCGCCTGGATGGTCAGCGCGGAGAACCGCAGCCCCGCGGGACGCTGAGCGTCCTCTCACCCGCGGACCACGCCCTCTTCATTCGGGTCCTGCTCCGCGGGTGAGAGGCCTTCCGCGCATGACTCGGGGCAGAGCGAGCCATAGGGCTCCGATCAGGACGAGCGCCGCGAAGAGAGCGATGACACCCGCCGTCCGATTCACCGTGAAGTCGACGATCAGCGTGGTCACCCCGACGGTCAACGCACCGATCACGACCAGATCGATACGCACGATCCGGGCGGCGATGCGGACGAGATCGGGCTTGCGACGACGTCCGAACAGCGCCCTGTGCATTCCGACCGGCGCGAGGGCCAAGATGGTCGCCACGGCTGCGAGAGCGACGAGGACGACGTACAGGTCACGCTGGAGCTCGTCCATGTCGGTGAACCGCGGCTGGAAGGCGACAGCCAAAAGGAAGCCGGTGAGGATCTGGGTGCCGGTCTGCATGACCCGCAACTCCTGCAGCAACTCGTCCCAGTTGCGATCCGCCCGCTCGTTGGCGGTCTCGTCGCGTCCGTCGACACGGTCGTCGCGCTCGTGTTCTCCACGCGATGGGTCTGATGTCATGGTCTCAGTGTGGATTTCCCGACCTGGCGCTGTCCAGCTGCTTGCGTCCCCCGAACGAAGGAGTGCAAGATGACGCTCCCACCGATCCGCGACTGGTGGCCTGAGCTCTCGCAGGACGGGCGCCGCGCCGTGCTGAACAGCGACACCTCTCATCTGGACGATGCCGTGCGCGAGGAGATCCGGGTGATCACCGGCGCCGTGGTCGGGATGGTGGAGTCCCTCAGCGACTCAGACCTCGCCTACGCGCGAAAGCACAGCGAGGCCGAGGACTGAGGTCACGGCGCCGGCGCGTCCTGAGGAGACTCGGGTTCGGTGGTCGTGGGGAGTTCCTCGCGCAGCCGCGGCTCGGTACGTCGGTCGGGCCGCACGCCCGCCTTGTCGGCGTAGAACGCGCGGATCCGGTCCATGTCGGCTGCGACGTCTCCGGTGAGATCGATCGTCGGTCCGAGGCCGGTGGTCATGGTCGTCCGATCCACGAAACCGAGAGTGACCGGCATGCCCGTCTCTCGTGCGATCCGGTAGAAACCCGACTTCCAGTACTCGTTGCCCCCGCGTGTTCCGTCGGGGGTGACCACCAGTCCGAAGACGGTGCCGTCGTGCACCTGGCCCACGACATCCTTCACCACGCGCGCCGGGTCGGTGCGGTCGACGGGGATACCGCCGAGACGCCGCATGATCGGACCCCGCCAACCGCGGAAGAGGCTCTTCTTCCCGAGCCAGTGCACGCTGATGTCGAGCTTCCACGCGATGGCGAGCATCAGCACGAAGTCCCAGTTCGAGGTGTGGGGTGCTCCCACGAGCACCGTCGGACGCGTCGGCGCCGACTCGCTCACGAGCTTCCATCTGCCGAACGCCCAGAACACGCGGGCGAGGAGTCGTTTGAGCATGGCTCAACCGTAGGGGAGAACGGCTGTCGATCTGCTGTCGACGTGCTACGGGCGCCTTCGGTGCCACTCCCTCCAGGCAGGCGTACGATCGAGGGATGAAGAAAACGCAGCAGGACTCCGTGCAGCAGGACGCGCCCGTCGGGCTGCAGCCGCTCCTGGATTCTCTGAACCTGCTCGAGGGGGAATCGGCCGGCTATTGCAGCAATGGCGTCTGCCACTTCCCCGCCCCGAAGAGCGAGTAAGCAGCAGACGCCATCTCAGGCCGTCCCGGCGCGGTCAGTGCCCGCCGTGGAACCCTTCGCCCGCATCGTCTGCAGGCTTGCGGACGAACGGGCTGAGCGCCACAGTCGCCAGCGAGATGATCGCCGCGATCAGGAATGCCATGCGTGCGCCGGGAGCGCCGGCGACCGCAGTCGTCAGGCCCTCCTGCTCGCCCGCGTGCAGGATCGACGAGTAGGTCACGAGGAGCAGTGCGACACCTGCCGCGCCACCGACCTGCTGCAGTGTGTTCAGCACGGCCGAACCGTGCGAGTACAGCGACCGCGGGAGCGAACCCAGCGATGCCGAGAACAGCGGTGTGAACGACATCGCGAGACCGACGGACATGACAGCCTGCACGATGATGAGCGCCCACCACACGGTGTGCTCACCGACGGTCGAGTAGAAGAACAGCGACGCCGACACCATGATCGTGCCGGGGATGAGCAGCGGGCGGGTGCCGCGCGCATCGTAGATACGGCCCATGATCGGTCCGAGCAGGCCCATCAGCAGCGAACCGGGGAGCAGGATCAGGCCGGACTGGAGCGGGTTGAGCCCCGCCACGTTCTGCAGGTACTGCGGGAGCAGGGTCAGCGTGCCGAACATCGACAGCGCCAGGATGGACATGATGATCACGGACAGCGTGAAGTTGCTCGAGCGGAACACGCGCAGGTCGAGCAGCGCGTCGTCGATGCGCTGCAGCACGAGCTGACGCCACACGAAGAGCCCCAGTGAGACGGCACCGACCACGAGGGAGATGATCCCTGCGGTCTCGCCGGATCCGCCCTCGCCGCCGAACTGGCTGAGACCGAACACGATCCCGCCGAACCCGAGAGCCGCGAGCGGGATCGAGAGCACGTCGAGCGGCACGGACCGCGTCTCACCCAGGTTCGTCATCCACTTCACACCCATGAAGAGGGCGATGAGCGAGATGGGGAGGATGATGCCGAAGAGCGCGCGCCAGCTGGCGAGCTCGAGCACGGCTCCGGCGAGGGTCGGGCCGATCGCGGGAGCGAGCGAGATGACGAGACCGACGCGACCCATCATGCGACCGCGGGACTGCGGCGGCACGACGTTCATGATCGTGGTCATCAGCAGCGGCATCATGATGCCGGTACCTGCGGCCTGGATGACACGGCCGACGAGCAGCACGGCGAAGCCGGGGGCGACGAGAGCGACGAGCGTGCCGAGGGAGAACGCGATCATCGCGGCGATGAAGACCTGGCGCGTCGTGAACCGCTGCAGGATGAACCCGGTCGTGGGGATGACCACGGCCATGGTGAGCATGAAGGCGCTCGTGAGCCACTGGCCGAGCTCGGGCGGGATGCCGAGGTCGGTGTTCAGATGGGGGATCGCGATCCCCATCGTGGTCTCGTTGAGGATGGCGACGAAGGCGGCGACGAGCAGCAGCCAGATCACCCGCATGTCCTTGCGGGGGATCTCGCCCCCTGCCGCGGCGGGAGTCGTCGAGATGGAGCCGGTATCGACGGCAGACATGGGCGGCCTCCAGGGCGAAGAAGAAATGGATATCGCGAGAGTTCGCAAGAGTCATTCAGCGTAACGGCAGCCGCGGACATTTCATTCCGTATTCACAGATATCCGCTGAAGGCGGATACACGCGGCCCGATGTCCGCGCGCGTGGGTACGCTGGCGCAATGAGCATGGGCGGCGGCATGGGCGGTGGCCCGCGGGGAGGTGGCTTCCGCGGAGTCGATGAAGACGCGCAGCGGAAGTTGAACGCCGAGGCGCCGCGGATCAACGGTCTCGGGGCGCGGGTGGTCTCCCTGTTCCGCCCCTATCGCTGGCGCATCCTCTTCACGGGCATCCTGGTCGTGCTGGGCGCCGCGATCGCGGTCATCCCGCCGCTGATCGTGCAGCGCATCTTCGACGACGCGCTGTTCCCGGTGGACGGCGGAAGCCCGCACCTCGAACTGCTGGCCTGGCTCGTCGTGGCGATGGTCGCCCTGTTCCTGGTCTCCGCGGGGCTGGGGGTGGCGCAGACCTGGCTCACCTCGACCGTCGGCAACAGCGTCACCGGCGATCTGCGCGTGAAGCTCTTCGAGCATCTGCAGGCGATGGAGCTCGGATTCTTCACGCGCACCAAGACGGGCGTCATCCAGTCGAGGCTGCAGAACGACGTGGGTGGCGTGTCCGGCGTGCTGACCAACACCGTCACCAGCATCCTCGGCAACGTCGTGACCGTGATCGCCTCGCTCGTCGCGATGATCCTGATCGACTGGCGGCTGACGCTCATCGCCGTCGTCATGATGCCGTTCCTGATCGTCGTGCAGCGCAAGGTGGGGCAGGTGCGCGCCAGGATCGCGGGGGAGACGCAGGAGTCGCTGTCCGAGCTCACCTCGATCACCCAGGAGACCCTGAGCGTGTCGGGCATGCTGCTGTCGAAGGCGTTCAACCGGCAGCGCACCGAGTCGGAGCGGTACCAGGCGGAGAACCGCAACCAGGTCGTGCTCCAGGTGCGGCGTGCGATGAGCGGCCAGGGGTTCTTCGCCGTCGTGCAGGTGATCATGGCGAGTGTGCCCGCCGTGATCTATCTCGTCTCCGGCTATCTGATCGCCGGCGGGACCGGAGCCATCACCGCGGGAACCGTCGTCGCCTTCACCACCGTGCAGGCGCGGCTGCTCATGCCGTTGATGGGCCTCATGAGGGTCTCGCTCGATCTGCAGACCTCGTCCGCGCTGTTCGCGCGCATCTTCGAGTACCTCGACCTCGTGCCGGAGATCCAGGACGCCCCCGACGCGATCACCGTCGATCAGGCTCCTGGACCCCGCGGGCGCATCGAGTTCGACGAGGTCGTGTTCCGCTACCCCGATGCCTCGGCTGACGCCAGGCCGACTCTCGACGGTGTGTCGTTCACGGCGGAACCGGGTCAGCACGTCGCGTTCGTCGGCCCGTCGGGCGCGGGCAAGACCACGATCCTGTACCTGGCGCCGCGGTTGTACGAGGCGAAGGGAGGGGCCGTGATGTTCGCGGGCGCCGACGTGCGCACCCTCACGCAGGAGTCGATCATCGACAACGTGGGCATCGTGTCCCAGGAGACCTACCTGTTCCACGCGACCATCCGTGACAACCTCCGCTATGCGAAGCCCGATGCCACCGAGGAAGAGCTGATCGCGGCGTGCACGGGCGCCAACATCCACCACATCATCGCCGGCTTCGAGCAGGGGTACGACACCGTGGTGGGCGAGCGCGGGTATCGGCTCTCCGGCGGGGAGAAGCAGCGCATCGCGATCGCCCGCGTGCTGTTGAAGGACCCG
>NZ_QOAY01000262.1:42000-44340 GCF_003314775.1 Microbacterium sp. H6
GTGGTGCAGGAAGCGCTCGACGAGGCCGCGAAGGGGCGCACGACGCTCTCCATCGCCCACCGGCTCTCGACCGTGATGGGCGCGGACGTGATCCACGTGCTCGAAGCGGGGCGCATCATCGAGTCCGGCACTCACTCCGAGCTGCTGGCGCTCGGTGGACTCTATGCCGAACTCGCGGCTGAGCAGGTGGCGGCGTCGCGGGTGCTCGACACCGAGGCAGCGGTCGAGGAGGCGGTGACGGGCGGCGCTTCGGCTCCTCTCGCTGAGCGCCGCGCCGACAGAGCACCTGCCGATTCCGCTGGCGAAGACGCCGTCGCGACCATCACCGCCGCTGTGCCGCTGCTGGCCGAGCCGAGACCCGACGAGCGGGTCTACCCGCCGGGGCCCTGAGCAGTCTCAGGTCAGTGCAGTCTCAGGTCAGTGCACCGACAGCCCGCCGTCGACGAACAGCGAGTGACCGGTGACGTAGCCCGATCCTGCCCCGGCCAGGAACACCGCCGCACCCGCGAAGTCGCTCGGCAGACCGTTGCGTCCGATCATCGTGCGGGCCGCGAGCTCGGCGACCTTCTCCGGGTCCTGTTGCAGGCGGGCGTTCAACGGCGTGAGCACGAACCCCGGCACCAGCGTGTTGCTCGTGACGCCCGTCCCGCCCCAGGCCTCGGCCTCCGAGCGCATGAGCGACTCCACGGCACCCTTCGACGCACCGTACACACCGCTGCCCACGAAGGCCCGGTGCGCCTGCTGGGAGCTGATGTGGATGAGGCGGCCGTATCCGCGTGCGGCCATGCCCTTCGCGAACTGCTGGCCGAGCAGGAACGGTGCGAGCGCGTTGACCGTCATCGTGGCGTCCCAGTCTTCTTCGGTGATGTCGGGGAAGGGCGGCCGGATGTTGATGCCTGCCGAGTTGACGAGGATGTCCGGTTCCCCGAAGGGCTCGACAGCCGCTGCGGCGACGGCGTGGATTCCGTGCCTCGTGCTGAGATCGCCGACGACACCGATCGCCCGGCAGCCGAGCGCACGCAGCTCATCGACGGTCTCGCGGATGCGTTCCTCACCGCGGGCGACCACGACCGTGGCCGCGCCGGCACGAGCGAGCGCGGTGGCGATCCCTCGACCGATGCCGGAGCTGCCGCCCGTCACGACAGCGGTGCGTCCCTCGAGGGAGAACAGCGAAGAGAGGTAGTCGTTCATGTGTCCGCCGATCGGTGGTCCGCCCTCACCAGGCGAGAGCCGCGGCGAGGGAGGGGTCTGGAGTGGCATCGGCGAACTCGGGGAGTGCCCGGAGCTCGGCGATGAAGGCGTCGACCTCGGCGGCGTATGCCGGGTCGGTGTGCTGCTCCGCGATGTCGAGGAGTGAGGGGATGTCCATGGCGAGGATCAGCTCGATCCGCGCTACGACCGAGGCACGTGCGCCGGCGTCGTGCAGCACGCGGATGCCGCCGCGCAGAGCTGCCAGGTAGTCGCGCACTACGGGGAGCCGACCTTTGCCCTGGGTGATCGAGGTGCCGTCGGCGCGGAGACGCCAGTGCACGACCACATCCGGGATGACGTCGAACGCCCGTGCGCGGGTGTACATCTGCTGGGCGACGATCTGGTCCTCGTAGGCGACGCCCTCCGGGAAGCGGAGATCCTGCCAGAAAGGAGTGCGACTCAGCTTCGACCAGGCGACGATGTTCGACACCGCCCGGGGATGTGCGGTGAGCGTGGTGCCCAGCCTCTCCGGGGAGGTGGCCGCGGATACCCAGGGCTGCACGCGACCGGCGAGGTACGCATCTCCCTGAGGGCGTGCGCGCACGTAGGCTCCGGCGACGAAATCGCTTCCGGTCCGTTCGAGTGTGTGCGTCATCCGGGCGAGGGCGTCCGGCCGCAGTTCGTCGTCGCCGTCGAGGAAGCCGAGGTAGGGGGTGTCCACCAGGGCGAGACCGGCATTGCGGGCGGCGCCGAGGCCACGGGAGGCGTCATTGCGGATCGTCGTGAAACGTCGGTCAGCGGAGGCCGCGTCATCGAAGATCGCGCCCGTCTCGTCGGTCGAACCGTCGTCGATCAGGATCGCCCGCCAGCGGGGTTCGGTCTGTGCGCGGAGCGAGTCGAGCGCAGCGGGGGCGAAGGCGGCGATGTCGCGTCCGGGGACGATCAGCGTCACGATCGGGGCGGAGGCAGTCACGTGCCGAGTCTATGGCCGGGCATCAGCCCCGGGCCGCGCGCACGGATTCCGCGACGAGCGCCGCCAGGCGCTCGGGAGCGTCCGTGGCCAGCTCCTCGCGACCGAACGTGAAGCGCACCGACGTCTGTGCGACCTCGGGTGCGATTCCGCAGGCGAGCAGCACGTGCGAGGGGTCG
>NZ_QOAY01000262.1:44498-44624 GCF_003314775.1 Microbacterium sp. H6
GCCTCCCCGCTGGTGCCGGCGAACGTGAAGCTCGCGGTGCCGGGCAGACGATGCACCGGGTCGCCGGTGAGTGCTGCTGCAGGCACGGCGGCGAGTACCAGGGCGGCGAAGCGTAGGCTCGTGGCG
>NZ_QOAY01000262.1:44822-45476 GCF_003314775.1 Microbacterium sp. H6
GACGTTCTCGGTGCCGGATCGTCGACCGCGTTCCTGACCGCCGCCGTGCAGCAGGGGCTCCACGGGAACGCGTCCGCGGACCGCGAGCGCACCGATGCCCTTGGGGGCACCCAGCTTGTGACCAGCGATCGACAACGCATCGGCACCGAGATCCCGCAGGGGAAGCCACCCGGCCGACTGCACGGCATCGAGGTGCAGAGGGACCCTCACCGCGCTCGTGACGGCTGCCAGGGCTGTGACGTCCTGCACCGTCCCGATCTCGTTGTTCGCGTGACCGAACGACACCAGCGACGTGTCTTCCCTGATGGCCGCGGTCAGCGCATCCGGGGCGATACGCCCTCGGGAGTCCACCGGGATCATCGTCACCTCGACGCCGTGGAAGCGTCGGAGATACCCGGCGGACTCGAGGATCGACTCGTGCTCGATGGGGGAGATGACCAGGTGGCGCCGTCCCGCCTCCAGAGCGGCGAGCGCGATGCCCTTGACCGCGAGGTTGTTCGCCTCTGTTCCTCCTGCGGTGAACACGACGTCGTTCGTCCGCATCCCCAGCACGCGGGCCACCCGTGCCCTGGCGCCGTCGAGGGCGCCCGCCGCGGCCTCGCCCGCCGTATGGTGACTCGACGGATTGCCGAACACCCCGGTGAGGAAGGGACG
>NZ_QOAY01000262.1:45495-47312 GCF_003314775.1 Microbacterium sp. H6
ATCGCTTCGAGCACTTCCGGACGCACCGGTGAGGTCGCCGCGTGATCGAGGTAGAGCATGACCGTCAGTCGATCCGCAGATCCAGGCCGAGATCGAGGGCGCGGGCGGAATGCGTCAGAGCTCCGACCGAGATCACGTCGACGCCGGTGCGTGCGATCTCGCCGACCGTGTCGAGGGTGACACCGCCCGAGGCTTCGACGATGGCTCGACCGCCGATGAGGGCCACGCCCCGCTCCAGGTCGTCCAGCGAGAAGTTGTCGAGCAGCACGGTGTCCGCTCCACCGTCCAGGACGGCGTCGATCTGGTCGAGACGGTCGACCTCGACGACGACGTGGGTCGTATGGGGGAGCCGGGACAGGGCCGCGCGCAGGGCGGCCGCGAGGTCGAGGCCCGAGCGTTTCAGCACCGCGAGGTGGTTGTCCTTCGCCATCACCGCGTCGGACAGGGAGTGCCGGTGATTGCGGCCGCCGCCCGACTCGACGGCGTGACGCTCGAAGGCGCGCAGACCGGGAGTGGTCTTGCGGGTGTCGGCGATCCGCGTGTCGGTGCCGTCGACGGCCGCCACGTAGGCGGCGGTGAGCGTGGCGATGCCGCTCATCCGCTGCGTGAAGTTCAAGGCGACGCGCTCCGTGGTCAGTACGCTGCGCGCCGCACCGGATACCGAGGCGAGGACGTCTCCTGCAACGAACTCGTCACCGTCGCCGACGTGCAGATCCACCTGGACGGACGGATCGGTGAGACGGAAGGCGGCGGCGAAGACCTCGCCTCCGCTGAAGACCCCGGCTTCTCGTGCGACGAGATCGGCCGTGGCCGTGGCTTCGGCGGGCAGCAGCGTGGTGCTCGTGAGGTCGCCCCACGGAGCGTCTTCCTCCAGTGCGGCGCCGACGACGCGGTGCAGAGTGGCGGGGGTCAGCATCAGACGGTCTCCAGGATCGATGAGGGTGTGGGGGATGAAGAAGGGGCACCTGTCGCATCCGTGTCGACACGATGATGTGCTCCGACGGAAACGGTGCGCTTCAGAGCCGCCGCCGCCGTCGCCTGCGCGAGGAGCAGCAGGTTCGCATCCTCGTGCTCCGTCACGGTCGTGGGCGTGGTGGGGGCGCCGGCCCACCCCTGCAGCACGCCGAGCGCCCGGGTGAGGCCCTCGCCCGTGCGCAGCAGGCCCACTTCGTCCCACATCAGCCGCTGCAGTGCGGAGCGGGTGAACCCCGGTTCGGGGTCAGCGAGGTTCGCGTCGAGGCTCACCTCGGGAGGGGTGTGCTCCTGTTCCGGAAGAGGCCAGGGCACCGTGAGCGCTGCCGCCGCGCGAGCCCCGAAGACCGCGCCCTCGAGCAGGGAGTTCGATGCCAGCCGGTTGGCCCCGTGCACGCCAGTGCGGGCGACCTCTCCTACGGCGAAGAGCCCTGGCACCGTGGTGCGTCCGTCGAGGTCGGTGACCACGCCGCCCATCAGGTAATGCGCCGCCGGGGTCACGGGTAGGGGGCTCTTCGCCCAGTCGAAGCCACGCTCTCTCGTGACACGGTCGATGGTCGGGAAGCGGAGCGCGAGCGTGCGGGCTCCGAGCATCGTGGCGTCGAGCCTGACGGGCGCAGCCTGAGCCGCGGCACGCCGTGCGATCGCTCGCGACACCACGTCCCGCGGCGCGAGCTCACCGTCGGGGTGGCTGTCGAACACGAACCGGCGGCCACGGTCGTCCACCAGAACCGCGCCCTCACCGCGCACCGCCTCGGAGATCAGGAACGCCGGGCCGGAGGCGAGGACGGTGGGATGGAACTGGACGAATTCCAGATCGGCGACCGCTGCACCTGCGCGAAGCG
>NZ_QOAY01000262.1:47449-66943 GCF_003314775.1 Microbacterium sp. H6
CGACGGATTCGGATACCCCGAACGACACCGTCGCGCTTCACGAGGTCGACAAGGAAAGCGCCGGTGAGAACGGGGATGCGCGCGCGACGTGCGCATTCGACGAGGGCCGCGGAGATCGCCGCCCCGGTGGCATCGCCGCCCGCATGCGCGATGCGGGCGTGGCTGTGCGCCGCCTCGCGTCCGAGTCGCAGTGAACCGTCGTCGTCGCGGTCGAAGCCGACACCCCGTGCGATCAGCTCGGCGATCCGCTCCGCGCCGTCGGCGACCAGCACACTCACCGCGTCCGGATCGGACAGCCCGGCGCCGGCGATCTGCGTGTCGGCGGCATGCGACGACGGGGAGTCGCCCGGGCCGTACGCTCCGGCGACACCCCCCTGAGCGAACCCGGTGCAGCCGTCGCCGAGGTCACCCTTGGTGACGATCGTCACGTCGTGACCCGACTCGTGCGCGTGCAGCGCCGCGGTGAGCCCCGCGATGCCCGACCCGACGATGATGACCTTCATCGTGTGCCCGCGACCGCCGGGGGCTTCGCCGCGAGCATCCGTTCCAGCGCCACCCGAGCGGGGACGGCGACGTCGTCGGACACGGTGATGCGGTTCGGCGTGCGACCGGCCACCAGCTCCTCCAGCACCCACGCGAGGTAGCCGGGGTGGATGCGGTACATCGTCGAGCACGGGCACACCACGGGGTCGAGGCAGAAGATCTCGTGCTGCGGATACTGCGCAGCGAGTCGACGGACGAGGTTGATCTCGGTGCCGATCGCGAAGGTGGTCGGTTCGGTCGCCGTGTCGATCGCCCGGCGGATGTACTCGGTCGACCCTGCTTCGTCGGCGGCGTCGACGACCTCCATCGGACATTCGGGGTGCACGATCACGCGGACACCGGGGTGATCGGTGCGCGCTTGGTCGATCTGGTCGACCGTGAAGCGTCGGTGCACGGAGCAGAACCCGTGCCACAGGATGACACGCGAGTCGAGCAACTGCTCGGCGGACGAGCCGCCCAGCGCTCGCCGCGGGTTCCACATGGGCATCTGATCGAGCGGCACTCCCATGGCCTTGGCGGTGTTGCGGCCCAGGTGCTGGTCGGGGAAGAACAGGACCCGCCGCCCCCGCTCGAATGCCCACTCCAGCACGGTCCGCGCATTCGACGACGTGCACACGATCCCGCCGTGTCGCCCGACGAAGCCTTTGATCGCCGCCGAGGAGTTCATGTACGTCACGGGGATCACGGGCACGCGGCCGTCGGCGTCTGCGGCCGCGAGGTCCCCGAAGACGTCCTCGAGCTGCTCCCAGCACTCCTCGACCTGGTCGATGTCGGCCATGTCGGCCATCGAGCACCCCGCGGCGAGATTGGGGAGGATCACCGCCTGATCGGGTTGCGAGAGCAGATCGGCGGTCTCGGCCATGAAGTGCACGCCGCAGAACACGATCGCCTCGGCATCGGCTCTGCCCTTCGCCGCCGTCGCCAGCTGGAACGAGTCCCCGACGTAGTCCGCGTGCTGCACGACCTCTTCGCGCTGATAGAAGTGTCCGAGGATGAGCACCCGGTCGCCGAGCGTGGCCTTGGCCGCCCGGATCCTCCCGTCGAGTTCCTCTTCCGAAGCCTCGCGGTACTCGGAAGGCAGCTCGCCTTGTCGCGGGGCACCGGTCGGGATCACGTCTCCCATCGATGAGCCCGGTCCGTATCCGGGCCGCGCGTCGAAGTCCCACGGTCCTGCGGCGAGATCCGTCGCGCACGTGGCGTCCGTGGACGCGCCGGTGACGATCGCCTGGATCGCATGGTCGACGGAGGGGTCCAGCGGTGGTACGGCGGGAGCGGGGACGAAGGTGATGCTCATCGGATGCTCGTTTCCTCGGGTCGGAGCGGGCCGCGATCGGCGAGCTCGATGTCGGTGTTGTCGCGATACAGACGTGCGGGCCGGTGGCTTCCGGTGCGGAACCGGTCGGTCGGGAGCAGATTGCCCGCCGCCTCCACCTGGCGACGGAAGTTGGCGGGGTCGAGGGCGCGTCCGAGGATCGATTCATAGGCTTCGCGCAACTCGGCGAGCGTGAACTCGGCGGGGAGGAACCCCTGTGCGACCCGGCTGTACCCCACCTTGTTGCGCAGTCGCCACAGCGCGTACTCGACGATCCGGTCATGGTCGAACGCGAGGTCCGGCAGCTCCTCGACGTCGAACCAGCGGACGTTCTCGGGATAGTGCCCGGCTGCGCGATGTGCGGCGCTCTGCGCGGTCACGTCGTCCTGCCGCAACAGGGCCCAGTACACGATGGAGACGACCCGCGTGGGGGAGCGGTCGACCGCTCCGAAGGCATACAGCTGCTCGAGGTAGCTGGGGGCGAGTCCCGTTGTCTCGGCGAGGCTGCGGGCCGCGGCATCGACGGGAGACTCCGTCGAGGTGAGCCAACCTCCGGGGAGTGCCCACTGGCCGGCGAAGGGCTCGCGGGTGCGCAGCACGAGGGGCAGGGAGAGCACCGCCCGTCCGTCGTCGGTCCTCCGCAGCGTCAGGATCACCGTCGAGACGGCGACTCGGATGTCACCGCTTTGAGTCATTCGCACCTTAACCTCCGATGTCGATCTTAGTGTCATCGAGACTCTTAGTGGTCCTCTGTGACGAGGATCCGGGCTGAGTCCGAAACGTTATCTGGGGAGCGCGAGGAGGCTTGTCCACGAGGACGGGGTTTGTTAGGTTACTGTCCTAACAAACCCCTTCGGGAGTGGCCGCCGGTCGTCTCCCCGGGCCCGAGAACCCCACCTCCGGGGTTCTGCTCCATCCGGAGCGATCCCTCCTGCAGTGCAGCACCGAGAGGAAACAAGAGAAATGATCCGTAACGGAAGGCGCAAGATCGCGCTCACCGCGATTGCCGGTGCATCCGTCCTCGCCCTGGGCCTCACCGCCTGTGGCGGCGGCAGCGACAGTGGCAACGCCGATGGCGACAAGGCCCTGCGTGTCTGGGCCGGCAGCCAGACCCCCATCGCCGCGAACTACAACCCGTTCGCTCCGACCGTGCTCCACGGCGCGCTCGGGCCGATCTACGAGCCGCTGTTCTTCTACAACAAGACCGCGGACTCCGAGCCGGTCGGCCTGATCGGCGACTCGTTCGAGTACAACGAGGACGGCACGGTGATCACGGTCACCATCAAGCCCGACCTCAAGTGGAGCGACGGTGAGCCCCTGACCGCCAAGGACGTCGCGTTCTCGTTCAATTACGAGGCCAACAACCCCGAGGGCAACGGTCTGATCTCCGCCGAGGCCACGGACGACACCACCGCCGTGCTGACGTACTCGTCTGCCCAGTACACGACCGAGTTCCAGCGGATGGGGTCGAGCTACATCCTCCCCGAGCACGTCTGGAAGGACGTCAAAGACTTCGCCAACTTCACGAACGAAGAGCCCGTCGGATCCGGCCCCTACGTGGTCGACAAGACCACGAGCGAGTCCTACACCCTCGTCGCGAACAAGAACTACCGCGATGCCGACAAGCTCGGCGTCAAGAAGGTCCAGTACATCGCGGTCGACAACAACCAGACGGCACAGGACCTGCTCGCCGCCGGCAAGCTCGACTGGACCGGCATGTTCATCCCCAACCCGGATGACGTGACCGGCAACGGCAAGATCGACTGGATCAACACCCCGCAGGACCCGACGGTGCTCTACACCTGCTCGAACGCCGAGCTCGGCTGCACCGGCCCGCAGACGGACGTCGCGGTGCGTCAGGCACTCAACGTGGCGATCGACCGCGGCATCATCAAGGACAAGGCATTCGTCGGCCTCACGGGCGACATCTCGCCGGCTTTCACGCTGCTGCCGCGCGACGAGAAGTGGCTCGCCGACCCGGCCAACGAGGTCAGCCCGCAGGAGGCCAACGCCGCCGAGGCCGGTTCGATCCTCGAGGCCGCCGGTTACACCAAGGGTTCGAGCGGCATCTACGAGAAGGGCGGGGTTCCGCTCGAGCTCACGCTCACCTCGGTCGACGGCTGGACCGACTACAACGACGCCGCGAAGCTGATCGCCGAGCAGGCCGAGGCCGCAGGCATCAAGATCACGGCATCGACGGTGCAGTGGCAGGAGTTCTCCGATTCCCGTCAGGGTGGCGAGTTCCAGCTCATCATGGGTGGTGTGATCGGCACGTCCGTCGCCGACCCGTTCCAGATCTACCGCGACTGGTTCGGCGGCACGGCCGTCGAGTCGACGACCCCGGTCGGCACCGAGATCCCCGCAGGACGCTGGAACTTCAGCCGCTACAGCAACCCGGTCGTCGACACGGCGATCCAGTCGGCGATCAGCACGAACGACGAGGCGACGAAGAAGGAGCTGTACGCCACGATCCAGACCGAGATCGTGCGTGACCTGCCCTACATCCCGCTCGTCATCAACGCGACGCAGACCTTCTACAACACGAAGGACTACACGGGCTGGCCGACGGAGGAAGACCTCTACGCCTTCCCGCCGTCCTGGGGTGCGATCGCGGCAGGCTACGTCCTGACGCAGCTGCAGCCGGTCAAGTAACACGAGAGGAGTCGGGGAAGAAGGAAGTCAGGAAACAGTGACATGAAGTTCTATGCACGAAGAATCGGGTTCTACGCGTTCACGCTCTGGGCCGCGATATCCATCAACTTCTTTCTTCCCCGGCTCATGCCGGGAAACCCCGCCGACATCATGATCGCCAAGATGCAGCGGGCGGGCGGCGACGTCTCAGAGACGACCATCCGCAATATCAGGCTCCTGCTCGGCGGCGACGACTCGTCGCTGTGGGATCAGTACCTCGCGTACTGGGGGCGGATGTTCCAGGGCGACCTCGGCGTCTCGGTGACGAAGTTCCCCACCCCGGTGACGGAGCTCATCGCCGGTGCTCTTCCCTGGACGCTCATCCTCGTCGGCACCGCGACGGTCATCTCCTTCGTCCTCGGCGTCGTGCTCGGGGCCTGGGCCGGCTGGAAGCGCGGCACCTGGGTCGACCACCTGATCCCGGCAACGACCGTGCTGCAGTCGATCCCGTACTTCTGGATGGCGCTGATCCTGGTGGCGGTGTTCGCGGTCGGCCTCGGCTGGTTCCCCATCTTCGGCGGCTACGACGTGTTCGACTTCCCCGACGGCCCCGAGCCGACGTGGGCCTTCTTCAGCGACGCCGTCGCCCACGCCATCCTTCCCGCCGTCACCATCGTGATCAGCTCGGTCGGCGGCTGGATGTTCGGCATGCGCAACATGATGGTCTCGACGCTCGCCGAGGACTATGTGCTCACGGCCGAGGCCAAGGGCCTGCGCCCGCGCCGGGTGCTCACCACCTACGCTGCCCGCAACGCCGCGATCCCCTCGATCGCCGGCTTCTCGATCACGCTCGGTTTCGTCGTGGCCGGCTCCATCGTCATGGAGCAGGTGTTCACCTACCCCGGCATCGGCAAGCTGATGTTCCAGGCCGTGACCAACAACGACTACGCGCTGATGCAGGGGCTGTTCCTCGTCATCACGCTAACGGTGCTCGCCGCCAACTTCATCATGGACCTCGTCTATGGCTTCATCGACCCGAGGGCTCGCCAGAATGTCTGACACGAAGAACCCGCTCCTCACGGAGGAGCCACCCACCGTCGCCCCTGAGGGCACCGTCGCTCTCGCCACACAGCGTCAGGAACGAAAGCGTCGCCGCATCCTGCCCAGCACCTCGCCGAAGTTCATCGTGGGCGTGTGCATCGTGCTGGCGATCGTGCTGTTCGCGATCATCGCGCCGATCTTCTCCCAGAACCCGCGGAGCACGGCCAACCCAGCGCTTCAGCCGCCGTCGGCCGAGCACTGGCTCGGCACGACCAAGCTCGGCAACGACATGTTCGCCCAGCTCGCGACCGGTGCCCAGGGCTCGCTGCTCATCGGCGTGACGGCCGGCAGCATCGCGATCGTCCTCTCCCTCCTGTTCGGTGTGCTCGCCGGCTACCTGGGTGGGTGGCGTGAAGACGGCCTCGCCCTGCTCACGAACGTCATGATCGTGATCCCCGGACTGCCGCTGGTGATGGTCATCGCCTCGTTCGTCCCGCAGCGCAGCTGGCAGCTCGTCGCCTTCGTGCTCGGCATCACCTCCTGGGCCGGGGCGGCGTACGTGCTCCGGCTGCAGACGCGCTCGCTCCGCACACGCGACTACGTCTACGCCTCGAAGGTCGCGGGCGAGCGGTCGTTCCGCGTCATCCTCGTCGAGATCATGCCGAACCTGCTGCCGCTGCTGGCGGCCCAGTTCCTCTTCGCGATCATCTTCGCGATCCTCGGCGAGGCCGGCCTGTCGTACCTCGGCCTCGGACCCAACTCGTCGATCACCTGGGGATCGATCCTCAACGACGCCCAGTCGGGGCAGGCGCTCGGACGTGGGGCCTGGTGGTGGTTCGTCCCGCCGGGACTCATGATCGCGCTCCTCGGCGCCGGCCTGTCGCTGATCAACTTCGCCATCGACGAGGTCATCAACCCGAAGCTGCGCAATGCACCCGAAGCCGCGCGCCGCGTGCGCAAGGCCGCCAAGACCAAGGGGGTCACCGCATGAGCGAGCCTGTGCTGACGGCGCGGAATGTGTCGATCGAGTATGAGGTGGATCCGCCGGTGAAGGCCGTGCGAAACGTCTCGCTGACGTTGAACCGTGGGGAGATCCTGGGCCTGGCCGGGGAGTCGGGGTGTGGGAAGACGACTCTCGCGTACGGCATGAACCGGTTGTTGAAGGCGCCGGCGTTGATGACGGGCGGAGAGATCGTGTTCCATGACCGGGACGGTCATGACATCGACATCGTGGGTTTGGATGGGGAGGGTCTTCGGGCGTTCCGGTGGGACAAGATCTCGATGGTGTTCCAGGGCGCGATGAACTCGTTGAATCCGGTGATCAGTGTGAGGGCGCAGATCTTCGACATCTTCGACACGCATCGTCCTGGGATGAGTAAGAAGGCGAAGACGGCGCGGGCGGAGGAGCTGCTCACGTTGGTGGGGGTGGATCCGTCCCGGTTGTCGAGTTTCCCGCATGAGTTGTCCGGGGGTATGCGTCAGCGGATGATGATCGCGATGGCTCTGGCGTTGGATCCGCAGGTGATGATCATGGATGAGCCGACGACGGCGTTGGATGTGGTCGTGCAGCGCGGCATCATCCGGGAGATCATGCGGTTGCGGGAGAAGCTCGGGTTCGCGGTGATCTTCATCACGCATGATCTGCCGATGTTGATCGAGATCAGCGACCGGATCGCGATCATGTTGCAGGGGCAGATCGTGGAGGAGGGGACGGCGGAGGAGATCTACCGTTCCCCGCAGCATGAGTACACGCGACGGTTGTTGTCGAGTTTCCCGTCGTTGAAGGGTGAGCGGGGCGATTTCGTGCGTACCGGTGTGAGCCAGGAGGGCGTCCGATGACCACCCATACGAATAGCACCGGGACGACGGTGCCGGGGACGGCGACGTTGGAGGCGCGGAACCTCGTCAAGGACTTCCACCTGCGTTCCGGGTTCAGGACGAGCATCCTGCATGCGGTGAAGGATGTGTCGTTCACGATCGAGGCCGGGAAGACGCTCGCTCTGGTGGGGGAGTCGGGGTCGGGGAAGTCGACGATCGCGCGGATGCTGATGAAGTTGGAGACCCCCACCAGTGGGGAGATCCTCCTCGACGGGAAACCGTCCGGGACTCGGGGGCGGGCGTTGGAGGCGTATCGCGCGGATGTGCAGATGGTGTTCCAGGACCCGTTCGCGTCGTTGAACCCGTTCCACACGATCGTGCATCACTTGGAGCGGCCGATCCGCCTGCATCACCCGCAGCTCTCCAGTGCGCAGGTGCGTGCCAGGGCGGTGGAGTTGTTGGAGCGGGTGCGGCTCAGCCCGGGGGAGAGCTTTGCGGAGCGTCGCCCGCATGAGCTGTCGGGTGGGCAGCGGCAGCGCGTCGCGATCGCACGGGCACTGGCCCCGGGGGCGCGGTTCATCGTCGCCGACGAACCGGTGAGCATGTTGGACGTGTCGATCCGGCTGGGCGTGTTGAACCTGCTTGCGGATCTGCAGCGGGAGGAGAACCTCGGGGTGCTGTACATCACGCACGACCTCGCGACCGCCCGGCATTTCTCCGATGAGATCATGGTGCTCTACAAGGGCGATGTCGTCGAGCGGGGCCCCGCGGACGAAGTCATCCTCAACCCGCAGCACGAGTACACCAAGACCCTCCTGGGAGCCGCGCCCGAGCCCGACAACCTCGGCCGCCTCCGCGACGAGGTCCGAACCGAACTCGGCATCAGCTGATAGCCGCACCGCACCCCGCTTTCGAATCGCGCTTTCGAATCGCGCTTTCAAATCGCGCTTTCGAATCGCGCTTTCGAATCGCGCGAATGGTCCCTTCCGAGTCCAGGATGGGACCATTCGCGCGATTCGAACGCGCGTCGAGCGAATCCGGCACCGACGGGCCGACCGGCTAGACTGAACCCACAACTGAAGACAGGCCGAATGACCCACGCGGGAGAGCCCCGGCGAACGCAGCCGGGCACCGAAGGAGCAAGCCTCCCCGCCAATCTCTCAGGTACGCGTACCGCGCGGTTCCGGCCACTCTGAAAAGCGATCCGTCTCATGTGCGGATCCGCCGACGGTGAAAACCCCGCCTCCGTGCACGGGTGAAGCTCTCAGGCCCATGACAGAGGGGGAGTTCCGAGGAACGGCGATGCCGCCGTTCCGCCCGACACAGCCCGGGAGAACTCCATGTCCGACCCCCGCTACACCCCGCTGCGCGAACGCCATGAGGCACTCGGCGCGTCGTTCACCGACTTCGGTGGCTGGCAGATGCCGGTGCGTTACACCTCCGACCTCGCCGAGCACCACGCCGTGCGCCAGAACGCGGGGATCTTCGACATCTCGCACATGGCCGAGTTCCTCGTCACGGGCGAGAAGGCGGCCGAGTTCCTCGACTTCGCGCTCGCAGGTCGCATCTCCGCCATGACGGTCGGCAAGGCGAAGTACTCGCTGATGCTGAATGAGAACGGCGGAATCGTCGACGATGTCATCGCGTATCGGCTCGCGGAGGACCGCTACCTCGTCATCGCCAACGCCGGCAACCGTGGCTTCGTGGACTCGGGATTCGCCAAGCGCGTGCGGGACTTTCCGTCGCTCGTCGAGCGGGCGTTTCCGCCGCTGGCTCCGGGGGAGGACCGCACCTTCGCCGGATTCCTGGGCGACCGCGGCGTCGATGTGGAGGATGTGTCCGACCTGTTCGCGCTGCTCGCCGTGCAGGGACCGGCCGCCGAGGCGATTCTCGCTGCGACGCCGGGCATCGACGAGCTGAGCACGCCCTGGGCGGAGCAGAAGTACTACGCCTGGGCGGACGCGCGCTTCCGCGGGGAGCCTCTGCTCATCGCACGCACGGGCTACACCGGGGAGGACGGCTTCGAGCTGCTGGTTCCTGCCGGCGACGCCGCAGCCCTGTGGGACGCTCTGCTGGCTGCCGGCGAACCGCATGGTCTCGTTCCTGCGGGCCTCGCCGCCCGGGACACGTTGCGTCTGGAGGCCGGGATGCCTCTCTACGGCCACGAGCTCAGCACCGACACCCGCCCCTCGCAGGCCGGACTCGGCCGTGTCGTCGTGACGGCGAAGGAGCACTTCGTCGGCAAGGAGGCGCTCTCGTCCTTCGAGGACTCGACAGAGGCATCGGAAGCGCCGGTCCTGGTCGGCCTCGTCGCCGAGGGCAAGCGGGCAGGACGCGCCGGATACGCCGTCGTCGACGAAGACGGATCCGTGCTCGGAGAGATCACGAGCGGCGCTCTCAGCCCGACTCTCGGCCACCCGATCGCGATGGCCTACGTGACCCCATCTTCCGCGGAAGAGGGAACCGCAGTATTCCTTGACGTGCGGGGAACCAAGATCCCCGCGACCGTGACCGCCCTGCCTTTCTATCGGAGGACCAAATGACCGACCTCGCCGCACTCCACTACACCGAAGAGCACGAGTGGATCGCCGCCGACGGCGACACCGTGACCATCGGCATCACCGACTACGCCGCCGAGAAGCTGGGCGACGTCGTGTTCGTCGAGCTCCCCGCCGTCGGCACCGAGGTGACCGCAGGTGCGGTCGTCGGCGAGATCGAATCGACGAAGTCGGTCGGCGAACTCTACGCGCCGGTATCGGGAACCGTCGTCGAGATCAACGACGCGGCCGTCGACGATCCGTCGCTGGTGAACGCCGCGCCCTTCGAGGGCGGCTGGTTGCTCAAGGTCTCCGTCGCAGCCGGTGCGCTGGACGGACTGCTCGACCGCGACGCGTACGTCGCACTCACGGAGGGCTGATTCACCAGTGGTCACTTTCGCCGATCGTCACATCGGACCCACGGATGCCGCGCAGCGCACGATGCTCGCGGCCCTGGGTCTCGACACCCCAGGGGCCGATGGCGCGCTGAACCCGGTCGAGGCGCTCATGCGCCAGGCCGTGCCCGCGTCGATCTACACCGGGCCGTCGTCCGACTCCCCGGACGCGCCTTCACACATCCCCTCTGCCGCGAGCGAGACCGAGGCTCTCGCCGAGCTGCGGGTGCTCGCCTCGCGCAACACCGTGAACCGACCCATGATCGGCCTGGGGTACTACGGCACCATCACGCCGCAGGTGATCCAGCGGAACGTGCTGGAGAACCCGTCGTGGTACACGGCCTACACGCCGTACCAGCCGGAGATCTCCCAGGGGCGTCTGGAAGCGCTCATCAACTTCCAGACCATGGTCGCCGAACTCACCGGGCTCACGACGGCCAATGCGTCCATGCTCGACGAGTCGACCGCGGTGGTCGAGGCGATGCTGCTCTCGCGGCGCGCATCGAAGTCGGCGTCGACCGTGTTCGCGGTCGACGCGGATGCGCTCCCGCAGACCAAGGCGATGCTCGCCACGCGCGCGGAAGCTCTCGGTATCGACATCGTCACGGTCGATTTCGCCGCGGGCGAGGAGCTGCCCGCCGACCTGTTCGGTGTCTTCGTGCAGTACCCCGGCGCATCCGGTCGCGTCTGGGACCCGTCGGCCGTGTTCGACGCCGCGCACCTCTCCGGCGCTCTCGCGGTCGCGGCCGCCGATCTGCTCGCTCTCACCCTCATCGCCTCTCCCGGCTCACTCGGCGCCGACGTGGCAGTCGGCACGACCCAGCGCTTCGGCGTGCCGATGGGCTTCGGCGGTCCGCACGCCGGCTACATGGCCGTCCGCTCCGGCCTCGAGCGTCAGCTCCCCGGTCGCCTCGTCGGAGTGTCGGTCGATGCCGACGGCAAGCCCGCGTATCGTCTCTCGCTGCAGACGCGCGAGCAGCACATCCGCCGCGAGAAGGCCACGTCGAACATCTGCACCGCCCAGGTGCTGCTCGCCGTCATGGCGTCGATGTACGCCGTGTACCACGGTCCGGACGGGCTGCGGGAGATCGCGACCCAGACCACGGCGAAGGCGGCGCTGCTGCGTGACTGGCTGACCGAGGCAGGGGTGGAGGTCGTGCACGCGGACTTCTTCGACACCCTGCAGGTGCGCGTGCCCGGTCGTGCGGCGGAGTTCGCCGCTCGGGCCCATGACGATCACGGGATCCTGCTGCACGTCGCCGACGCCGACACGGTCGGCATCGCCGTCGACGAGACCACGACCCTCGGCGAGCTGCACCACGTCACGGCTGTCTTCGGCGGCAAGAACGACCGCGCGTTCGGCATGTTCGGCGGGGACAAGCTGCGGGGGCTCCCGGAAGACCTGCTCCGTCAGGACGAGTACCTCACGCACCCGGTGTTCCACTCGCACCGCTCGGAGACCGCCATGATGCGGTACCTGAAGAGTCTCTCCGACCGAGACTACGCACTCGATCGCGGCATGATCCCGCTGGGCTCGTGCACCATGAAGCTCAACGCCGCCACCGAGATGGCTGCCATCACCTGGCCCGAGTTCGCCGGCATCCACCCGTTCGCCCCGGCGTCCGATGTGCAGGGCTACCTCGAGCTCATCGACCAGCTCGAGGGCTGGCTCGCCGAGGTCACCGGTTATGACGCGGTCTCGCTGCAGCCGAACGCCGGTTCGCAGGGTGAGCTCGCGGGTCTCCTGGCCATCCGCGGGTACCACCACGCGAACGGCGACACCCACCGCACCGTGTGCCTCATCCCCTCGTCGGCCCATGGCACGAATGCGGCATCGGCCGTGCTCGCGGGCATGAAGGTCGTCGTGGTCGCGACGGACGAGCTCGGCAACGTCGACCTCGACGACCTGCGCGCGAAGATCGCCCAGCACGCCGACGACCTCTCGGCTCTGATGATCACCTACCCCTCGACGCACGGTGTGTACGAGGAGCAGGTCGTCGAGATCACGGCCGCCGTGCACGACGCGGGCGGACAGGTGTACGTCGACGGGGCCAACCTCAACGCGCTGCTCGGCTACGCGCGCTTCGGTGACCTGGGCGGCGACGTCTCGCACCTCAACCTGCACAAGACCTTCGCCATCCCGCATGGTGGGGGAGGTCCCGGCATCGGTCCGGTGGCGGCGAAGTCGCACCTCGCCCCCTACCTTCCCTCGCACCCGCTCGCACAGCGCGCCGAGCACTTCGGCGGCTACACGTTCGATGGTGGTGTGATCTCGGCCGCTCCTTACGGTTCCGCGGGGATCCTGCCGATCTCGTGGGCGTACGTCCGCATGATGGGTGCCGACGGTCTTCGTCGTGCCACGGCGGCAGCCGTGCTCTCCGCCAACTACATGGCCGAGCGTCTGGGCGGCCACTTCCCGGTGCTCTACACGGGGGAGAACGGTCGCGTCGCGCACGAGTGCATCCTCGATCTGCGTCCGCTCAAGGAGGCGACCGGAATCACCGTCGACGACGTGGCCAAGCGCCTCATCGACTACGGCTTCCACGCTCCGACCATGTCGTTCCCCGTCGCGGGCACGCTCATGGTCGAGCCGACGGAGTCGGAGGATCTCGATGAGATCGAGCGCTTCATCGAGGCCATGATCATGATCAAGGCCGAGGCGGAAGCCGTGGCGGCGGGGCGCTGGCCCGCGGACGACAATCCGCTGGTGCATGCACCGCACACCGCGGTATCCCTCATCGCGGGGGAGTGGGAGCACCCCTACACGCGGGAGGAAGCCGCCTACCCCGTCCATGCGCTCGTCGCCGGCAAGTACTGGCCGCCCGTGCGTCGCATCGACCAGGCGTACGGCGACCGGAACCTCGTGTGCGCCTGCCCGCCGGTGGAGGCCTTCGCCTGAGCCGGTGCGCATCTGAGCAGACGGTGTCGCGCTTCCGTGCGGAAGCGCGACACCGTCCTGTGTTTCCCGGTGTTTCCAGGTGTTTCGCGGGTGTTACGGATGGTCACCACTCAGTAACAGTTCGTTAGCTGAAGGCGGCGGGGGGCCAAGCGGCGGGTTACGCTCAGGTATCCCTGCGTGCTCGATGATGAGCGCGCAGACTCAGCACTGTCCACAGGAGGACGAAAAGTGAAACGAAACAGGATTGCCCTCGCGGGCAGCGCTCTGCTCGTGGTCGGCGCCCTGGCGCTGGCCGGTTGCGCAGGCGGGAACGACTCCGGCGATGAGGGCTCCAAGGGCTCGGCGTCGGCGATCATCTCGGCGAACGGAGGCGAGCCGGAGAACGCGCTGATCCCGACCAACACCAACGAGGTCAACGGCGGCAAGATTCTCGACTCCGTCTTCGCAGGTCTCGCCTTCTACGACGGCGACGGTGCTCTCGTCAACGACATGGCCGAGTCGATCACGGTCGACGCGCCGAACAAGGTCACGGTCAAGCTGAAGGAGGGCAACAAGTTCACCAACGGTGAAGACGTCGTCGCCCACAACTTCATCGACGCGTGGAACTACGGTGCGCAGCTCTCCAACGCGCAACTGAACCAGTCCTGGTTCGCCGACATCGTCGGCTTCAACCCCGACGCAGACTCCGAGCTCACCGGTCTCACCGAGGTCGATGACCAGACCTTCACGATCGACCTGAGCAGTGACGTCGCCTCCGACTTCGTGACCCGCCTCGGCTACTCGGCGTTCTACCCGCTGCCCGATGTCGCCTTCGAGGACATGGACGCCTTCGGCGAGAACCCGATCGGCAACGGCCCGTACATGCTCGCCAAGGAGGGAGCATGGCAGCACGACGTCCAGATCGACCTCGTCAAGAACGATGACTACAAGGGTGAGCGCGTCGCTCAGAACGGCGGCCTGACGCTGAAGTTCTACACGGCTCCCGAGGGCGCGTACGCCGACCTGCTCGGCGGCAACATCGACGTCATCGACCAGATCCCCGAGGCTTCCCTCGCGGTCTTCGAGGACGAGCTCGGCGAGCGGGCGACCAACCAGCCCGCGGCCATCTTCCAGTCGTTCACCATCGGTGGGCAGCTCCCGCACTTCTCGGGCGAAGAGGGCACCCTGCGCCGCCAGGCCATCTCGCTGGCGATCAACCGCGACGAGATCACGAGCAAGATCTTCGCCGACACCCGCACCCCGGCGAGCGACTTCACGACGCCCGTCATCGACGGCTGGAGCGACAGCGTTCCCGGTTCCGACGTCCTGAAGTACGACCCGGAGAAGGCCAAGGAGCTGTGGGCGAAGGCTGACGCCATCTCCCCGTGGTCCGGCACCTTCCAGATCGCGTACAACTCCGATGGTGGACACCAGGTGTGGGTCGACGCGGTCTCGAACTCGCTGAAGAACACGCTCGGCATCGAGGCGTCGGGCGCACCGTACGTTGACCTCGCCACGCTCCGCGCAGCGGTCAACGCGCGTGACGACGCGGGCAAGCGCACGATCCAGACGGCGAACCGTTCCGGATGGCAGGGCGACTACCCCGCCGTCTACAACTTCCTGCAGCCGCTCTACGGCACGGGTGCATCGTCGAACGACGGTGACTACTCGAACCCCGAGGTGGACTCTCTGCTCGCAGAGGGTGCAGCGGCCACGAGCGCGGACGACGCGAACGCGGCTTACGAGAAGGTCCAGGAGATCCTCTTCAACGACCTCCCGGTCATCCCGCTCTGGTACCAGAACTCGATCGGTGGCTTCGGCGACTCGGTCGACAACGTCACCGTCGGCTGGAACTCGGTTCCGCTCTACTACGAGATCACCAAGGCCGAGTAGGCCCTTGGAGTGAACGGCAGCGAGGCGGTGGCGGCGACGTCACCGCCTCGCGTCGTGCACTCCGGCTGACTCCGACTCCACGAAAGGAGCAAGGATGCTCGCCTACACCCTGCGGCGACTTCTTCAGCTGATCCCGGTCTTCTTCGGTGCGACGCTTCTCATCTACGCGCTCGTCTTCCTGATGCCGGGTGACCCGATCGCGGCGCTCTTCGGTGACAAACCGCCGAGCCCGCAGCTGCTCGCCACGATCCGAGCGCAGTATCACCTGGACGACCCATTCCTCGTCCAGTACTTCTACTACATCACCGGCGTCTTCAAGGGCGACATGGGAACGACGTTCTCCGGTGAGTCCGTGAGCACCGTGCTGGCACGCACGCTCCCCATCACGGGACGTCTGGCCATCATGGCGATCGCGATCGAGTTCACGCTCGCGATCATCATCGGAACGCTCTCCGCGCTCCGCAAGGGCAAGCTGTTCGACCACGCCTCGCTGATCGTCTCGCTCGTCTTCCTGTCGATGCCGATCTTCGTCGTCGCCTTCCTCGCGCAGTACTTCCTCGCGATCAAACTGGGCTGGTTCCGTCCGACCGTCGGTGGCCAGAACGACTGGGGCGATCTGTGGCTTCCCGCCATCGTGCTGGGGCTGAGCCTGTACGCGACCAGCATGCGGCTCATGCGCGGGTCTGTGCTCGACACCCTCAACCAGGACTGGGTGCGCACGGCATACGGCAAGGGGCTGTCACGCAATCGCGTGATCCCCGTGCACGTGCTGCGCAACTCCCTGATCCCGGTGATCACCAACTCGGCGACGAACTTCGGTGTGCTCCTCGTCGGAGCGACCGTGACGGAGTACATCTTCAACATTCCCGGCGTGGGGCAGACCCTGTTCCAGGCGACGTTGAGGCACGAAGGACCGACGATCGTCTCCTTCGTGACGGTGTTCGTCATCATCTACGTTCTCGTCAACCTGCTCGTGGACCTGCTCTACGGGCTGCTCGACCCGAGGATCCGCTATGTCAAGTGACCGTCCCTCTCATTACGTCGCACCGGTGGTGGCCGAACAGCCGCCGACGGATGCCATCAACGTCAAAGGCAAGCCTGCGAGTCTCTGGCGGGACGCGTGGACCGATCTACGCCGTCGCCCGTCGTTCTGGATCTCGCTCGGCATCGTCGCGCTCATCCTGCTGATGGCCCTGTGGCCGACGCTCTTCACGCAGACGCCTCCGAACAACCAGTGTGAGCTCGGGAACTCCAATGCGGGACCGGCCGCCGGCCACCCCCTGGGCTACACGTTCCAGGGCTGCGACATCTGGTCGCGCATCGTCTGGGGCTCGCGCACATCGATCAGCGTCGGCCTGCTGGCGACGATCATCAGCTCGACTCTCGGTCTGATCATGGGTGCCTTCGCCGGCTACTACGGAGGATGGCTCGATGCCGTGCTCTCCCGCGTCGGCGACATCTTCTTCTCGATCCCCTACATCCTCGCGGCGGTCGTCGTGATGACGGTGTTCGCGCAGTACCGCAACGTCTTCACCCTCGCCCTCGCGATCGGTGGGTTCGCCTGGGCCGCGACGGCGCGTGTCGTCAGGGCGGAAGTGCTCAGAGTGAAACAAGCGGACTTCGTGATGGCGTCGGCCGCGCTGGGGAAGGGGCGTTTCGGCACCCTTCTGTCCCACGTGATCCCGAACGCGTTCGCTCCGCTGCTCGTACTGGCGACCCTGGCACTGGCCGGCGGTATCGTCGCGGAGGCGACCCTGAGCTTCCTCGGTGTCGGTCTCGGAAGCGACGTCATGTCCTGGGGCAACGACATCAGCCAGGCACAACGCTCGCTGCGTGTCGCGCCGATGGCACTGATCTATCCGTCGATCGCGCTCACCATCACGGTGCTCGCGTTCATCCTTCTGGGGGAACTCATCCGAGACGCCCTCGACCCGAGGGCGAGGGCACGCCGATGAGTGAAGCAACGACCCCGCTGCTGAGCGTCCGCGATCTCACGGTCGCGTTCGACACGCAGAACGGCACACGACAGGTCCTGCATGGGATCAGCTTCGATGTCATGGCAGGGGAGACGGTCGCGATCGTCGGCGAGTCCGGTTCGGGCAAGTCGACGGCTGCGACGTCCATCATCAAACTGCTGGCCGGCACCGGAAAGGTCACCGGCGGGAGCATCACCCTGGACGGCGAGGAGCTCACGCACCTCTCCGAGCGGGAGATGGAGCGCATCCGCGGCAAGGCGATCGGCTACGTGCCGCAGGACCCGATGTCGAACCTCAACCCCGTCTGGAGCATCGGCTTCCAGGTCGAGGAGGCGGTCCGTGCCAACGGCCTCGCCCAGGGACGCGCGGCGGTCCGGGCTCGGGCGATCGAGGTGCTCCAGCAGGCGGGGCTCGCTGACGCGGCCAAGCGACTGCGCCAGTTCCCTCACCAGTTCTCGGGCGGTATGCGCCAGCGAGCGCTCATCGGGATCGGATTGGCCGCGGACCCCCGGCTTCTGATCGCGGACGAGCCCACCTCGGCCCTCGACGTCACGGTGCAGCGCGTCATCCTCGACCACATGGCGAGCCTGACCCGCGACCGCGGAACCTCGATGCTGTTGATCACGCACGACCTCGGACTCGCAGCCGAGCGCGCGGAGCGCCTGATCGTGATGCAGAACGGCACCATCGTGGAGTCGGGACCGAGCCGGGAGATCCTGCAGAACCCGCGGCATCCGTACACCAAGCGCCTCGTCGCCGCCGCGCCCAGCGTGGCATCGCAGCGCATCCAGGCCGTGGTCGAGGACCGCGGTGTGGAGACGCTCGAGGATCTCGCCGCCATCCCGCCCACGGTGCGCGTGGCCGGCCTCACCAAGGATTACCGCATCCGACAGGGCGGTTTCCGCAGCGAGATGTTCCGCGCCGTAGACGACGTGTCGTTCGAGATCCCGCGCGGGAAGACGCTGGCTCTCGTCGGCGAGTCGGGCTCGGGCAAGTCGACCGTCGCCAAGATGGTCCTCAAGCTGGAGGACCCGACGTCGGGGACGATCGAGATCGACGGCATGGACGTGTCCGGGTTCTCCCGCGCACAGTCCTTCGGTCTGCGCCGGCGCATGCAGCCGGTGTTCCAGGACCCGTACGGTTCTCTGGATCCGTTGCGCAATCTCGAGAACACCATCGCCGAACCGCTCGAGATCCACGGTGTGGGTGATCGCACTTCGCGTCGAGAGCGCGTGCGTGAGCTTCTGGATCAGGTGTCATTGCCGCAGGATCTGGCAACCCGCTACCCGAGCGAGCTGTCGGGTGGACAGCGCCAGCGGGTCGCGATCGCGCGTGCTCTGGCGCTCAAGCCGGACATCGTGGTGCTCGACGAGGCGGTCTCCGCTCTGGACGTGCTCGTCCAGGCGCAGATCCTCAGGCTGCTGGCCGACCTGCAGACGGAGCTGGGCCTCACCTACCTGTTCATCACGCACGACCTCGCGGTGGTGCGTGTCTCGAGCGATCTGGTCTGCGTCATGGAGCGCGGCCGGATCGTCGAGCAGGGCACGGTCGATGAGACCTTCGCGAACCCGAAGCAGGAGTACACGAGCCGTCTGCTCGAAGCGATCCCCGGTGCGTCCATCCCTCTGGGTGGCCTCTGATCGTGGCGATGCCGAACTCTCCCGAGGACGGGCGGACCTTCCGCTCGTCCTCGGGCACGGTCGTCATGGTCGTGAGCCTCGCTCTGGCGGTGTTCCTGCTCGGCGACGCCGTCGTGCGCGGAGGCTGGGGGCAGACGCTGCTCCTCGCACCGTGGGTGCTCCTCGGCCTGTGGATCATCTACGAGATCAGCTTCGTGTCGATGGTCCGCATCAGCGACGACGGGGCACTCGTCCAGAACATGCTGCGGCGCACCGAGTTCGGTTGGCACCGGGTCCGTGACATCGACCTGCAGTGGCAGCTGCGGTTCTCGCTCGACGATGACACGGAGCTCACCTGCTGGGGTGGACCGGCGCACGCGCGTCCGAGACGAAGCAAGATGCGCGACGAGGAAGTGCAAGTCTCCGCGTCGTTGCGCGGCCTGACGGACATCCGCGACCGCTGGCAGGCTGCTGCGGGTCACGCGGCGAGTGCGCCGATCCGTCGCTCCTGGGACGCCAGGGCGCTGTCAGCGCTCGGGATCATCGTCGTGTGGGCGGTCGTCGCCGTGATGATCGCCTCCGCAGGCTGAGATACTTCCCACTTCCCCGCACACGTGCCCCCTGCCGTCTCACGAGGACAGGGGGCACGTTGCAATACGGTTCGGGGCCGGTTCAGGAGTAGGAGAACCAGTACCCCGGCTGGCCGCTGCGGTGCACGCAGGAGCCGACGCTGTAGCCCTCCTGCATGAAGATCCGTCGTTCGGCCTGGCAATAGGACAGATCGGTGAACGGGCCGAACCAGCTGGCGGCCTGCGCTGCAGCGGCCCCGCCGAACACCATTCCCGTGACGA
>NZ_QOAY01000262.1:66969-70678 GCF_003314775.1 Microbacterium sp. H6
GACGATGCCTGCGGCCGTTGCGGACAGTTTCTTCTTCATTCGAATCCCCCCGGATTGTCGTACCCACGTCGTCGTGGGTGCCCCGAGCCTAGGGGCGAGGTCCGACGGGTGTCAACGGATCGAGGCGACGGGCTGATGCCCGCCGCCTCGATCCTCGATGATGCTCAGTACGTCTGGAAGTACCAGCCTCCGGTGCCGGGGATGCAGGGGGCGGCCTTCCCCCCGCCCCTGACATAGTCGGTGCGATCGGCGTTACACTGCGCCGCCGACGAGTAGGGCCCGAAAACACTTGCCGATGCGGGCGCGACGCTGAGCAGCGTGATCCCTGCTGCGATGGCGATCGCGGCCCCCGCCTTGGTCATCCTGTTCATCTTCATGAGACTTCCCTCCGTTTTCCGTCGTTGGAAGCCTTCAGGCTAGAGCACTCCGTCAGCGAAGGGGGAGAGCCATCCCACCCGTCGTCACTCAGCCGGGGAGACCGAACAGCTCGGGCCACATCGCCGCGGCCCATGGATACCCGACGAACGCGGCCGCGTCGATCAGGAAGTGCGCGACGAGGAAGGGCATCAGCCGCCCGCTGCGGTGATACAGCCAGCCGAAGAGCAGCCCCATCGCGAGGTTGCCGACGAACGCCGGGTATCCCTGGTACAGGTGGTAGCTCGCCCGCAGGACCGACGTGGAGATGATGATCGTCCACGGACTCCACCCGAGTTGTCGCAGCCGTGTGAAGAGGTATCCGAGCACCACGAACTCCTCCTGCAGGGAAGCGCGGGCCGCCGCGAGCAGGAGAACCGGGACGGTCCACCAATACGCGTCTATCCCGGCAGGATCGATGGCCACGGGCAGTCCGAGCGCCCGGCCGGCGAGATAGAGACCGAGCCCGGGGATGCCGATCGCGAGCACGAGCAGGATGCCGCGGCCCGCATCCTTCGCGACACCGGTGCCATCCAGCCCCAGACGCGCCAGATGGGGGCGTCGCGACTGCCACAGCAGGAAGCACACCAGCACGACGGGGACGAGCGAGAACCCGATCGCGAGCACCTGGTAGATGAGGTCGAAGATCTCCCTGTCGCTCCGAGACGGGTTGAGCTTCGCCACCTGATCGGCGATCGGCACGTCGTCCGTGAGGCGGTAGGCCAGTTGGACGATCGCGTAGACCGCCGACTGGCCGAGACCCAGCGCCAGGACGATCGCGATCTCCCACCACAGTCGAGCACGGGAGGGGGCGGGGGAGAGGTCGGGGAGTTCCCACGGAGCCTGCGGTCGGGTCACGATCTCGATGCTACGACCTGCTTTTCAGGAACCGGCCCCGAGCTTGCGTTATCCTGGAACGTCGGCTTCCCGGCGAAACCCCACATCTTTTAGGACACCTGCATGGCGCACGCCCTCCGTTCTGACCTCCGCAACGTCGCAATCGTGGCGCACGTCGACCACGGCAAGACCACTCTCGTCGACGCCATGCTGCGTCAGACGGGTTCCTTCGGCGAACACGCTCACGTCGATGAGCGCGCCATGGACTCGAACGACCTGGAACGTGAGAAGGGCATCACGATCCTCGCCAAGAACACGGCGATCACCTACAAGGGCAAGCACGCCGGCGGCAAGGAGATCACGATCAACGTGATCGACACCCCCGGCCACGCCGACTTCGGTGGCGAGGTCGAGCGCGGCCTGTCGATGGTCGACGGCGTCGTGCTGCTCGTCGACGCCAGCGAGGGTCCGCTGCCGCAGACCCGCTTCGTGCTGCGCAAGGCTCTCGAGGCCAAGCTGCCCGTCATCCTCCTGGTCAACAAGACCGACCGTCCTGACGCGCGCATCGCCGAGGTCGAGGAAGAGGCGCACGACCTGCTGCTGGGTCTCGCGTCCGACCTGGTCGACGACGTGCCCGACCTCGACGTCGACGCTCTTCTCGACGTGCCGGTGGTCTACGCCTCCGGTCGTGCCGGCGCCGCCTCGCAGAACCGTCCCGCCGACGGCACGCTTCCGGACAACGACGACCTCGAGCCGCTCTTCGAAGCTATCCTCGAGCACGTGCCGGCGCCGGAGTACGACGACGAGCACCCGCTGCAGGCCTGGGTCACGAACCTCGACTCCAGCCCGTTCCTCGGCCGTCTCGCCCTGCTCCGCATCTTCAACGGCACCCTCAAGAAGGGGCAGACCGTCGCCTGGGTGCGCGCTGACGGCACGCACCAGAACGCGCGTGTCACCGAGCTCCTGAAGACCCGTGCACTCGAGCGCTACCCTGCCGAGTCCGCAGGCCCCGGTGACATCGTCGCCATCGCCGGCTTCGAGAACATCACGATCGGCGAGACCATCGCCGACCCCGAGGACGTCCGTCCGCTTCCGGCCATCACGGTCGACGACCCCGCCATCTCCATGACGATCGGCACCAACACCTCGCCGCTCATGGGCAAGGTCAAGGGGCACAAGCTCACGGCTCGCATGGTCAAGGACCGTCTCGACAAGGAGCTCATCGGCAACGTCTCGCTCAAGGTCGTCGACATCGGACGCCCGGATGCCTGGGAGGTGCAGGGTCGTGGAGAACTGGCCCTCGCCATCCTCGTCGAGAACATGCGTCGCGAGGGCTTCGAACTCACCGTCGGCAAGCCGCAGGTGGTCACGAAGAAGATCGACGGCAAGACCTACGAGCCGTTCGAGCACCTCACGATCGACACTCCGGAGGAGCACCTCGGCGCGATCACGCAGCTGCTCGCGAACCGCAAGGGTCGCATGGAGAACATGACCAACCACGGCACCGGCTGGGTGCGCATGGAGTTCATCGTCCCGTCGCGCGGCCTCATCGGCTTCCGCAGCGAGTTCCTGACCACGACCCGCGGCACCGGTATCGCGAATGCGATCTCGCACGGCTACGAGCCGTGGGCCGGCTCCATCACGACGCGTCAGAACGGCTCGATCGTCGCTGACCGTCAGGGTGTCGTCACCCCGTTCGCGATGATCGCTCTGCAGGAGCGCATGTCGTTCTTCGTGCAGCCCACGCAGGAGGTCTACGAGGGCATGGTCATCGGCGAGAACTCGCGCGCCGACGACATGGACGTGAACATCACCAAGGAGAAGAAGCTCACCAACATGCGTGCAGCGAGCTCCGACACCTTCGAGTCGATGACGCCTCCGCGCCAGCTGACGCTGGAGGAGAGCCTCGAGTTCGCCCGCGACGACGAGTGCGTCGAGGTGACCCCCGAGGTCGTGCGCATCCGCAAGGTGAACCTCGACGCGAACACGCGTGCACGCGAGACCGCGCGCCTGAAGCGCCAGGACGCGAGCGTCTGAGAACAGCCTCGGACACGCTCCGAGTGAGAGGGCCCCGTGCCGCCGAAAGGCGTGCGCGGGGCCCTCTTCTCATGTAAATCCCAGGTGAGGGATTGTTTTCGTTCAGGTTCATCGTTCAGAGTGGTTCACTTGCGCCTGGGACGAGCTCCCGATGAGTCTCCTTAAAGGGCGTACGACAACCCGAAAGTCGAACCCAATGCTTCAGAAGACCCGTGCGCTTCGGCGCGCCTCCGCGGCGGCATCAGCCCGTAACGCGGCCCACCGTCCCATGACCATCCTCGGCGTCGCATCGGCGACGCTGGTCGGCATCACGCTGAGCGTCGGTCTGGCCTCCACCCCCGCGGTGGGAGCCATGAGCCCTGCTGCGGCCGTCACCGCACCCGCACTGGCGGGCGCTCAGCCGCTGGCAGAGATCGCGGAG
>NZ_QOAY01000262.1:70763-72513 GCF_003314775.1 Microbacterium sp. H6
GGTCGCCGCCGCCGGCCTCGATGTGGGAGCAGTGACTTCCGTCGACACCTCCGATCTCGAAAGCGACATCGAGAAGCTCGATGACACCGAGGTGACGCCGGTGCTGCTCGTAGGCGTCCTCGCCGACAAGGCGCAGGATGAGACCGCGAGCGTGGTCGCCGACACCGCGGAGCTGCGCGGGGCGCTGACCGCCGCCCAGCAGAAGCAGGCCGAGGAGGAGGCAGCGCGGGTCGCAGCGGAGCAGGCGGCGGCCCAGGCCGCCGCGGAACAGCAGGCCGCAGCCGCGCTGGCTGCAGCGAACACTCCCGAGGGGGCGAAGGCGGCCGCACAGCAGATCATGTCGAGCACGTACGGATGGGGCGGTGACCAGTTCTCCTGCCTGAACTCCCTGTGGAACAAGGAGTCCGGCTGGAACTACAAGGCGTACAACCCCAGCGGTGCCACCGGCATCCCGCAGGCGCTCCCCGGAAGCAAGATGGCCTCCGCCGGCTCCGACTGGCAGACGAACGCGGCCACGCAGGTCGCGTGGGGTCTCGGGTACATCTCGTCGGTGTACGGCACTCCCTGCAGCGCATGGTCGCACTCCCAGGCGATGAACTGGTACTGATCCCCTCCGCAACGCTGCACATGCTCTAGGTGAAGGCGGTCGTCGAGCGCTACGGTGACTCTGACGGCTGGGGGACGTCACGGATCCGAGGAGGAGATGTGCTCGACCCCCCAGCATGGCACGGCGTCCCGCAGGAGGCGTCCACCGGCGCGCTGCCGGGGTGGGACCGCGTCGAGGAGGTGGTGCGCGATGCTCACGCCCGCTACGCCGACGAGCGCCGCGGGAGCGTCGCGGACTACATCCCGGTGCTCGCGGAGGTCGATCCGGAGCTGTTCGGTCTGGCGGTGATCGAGGTCGGCGGCGGGCTGCACGACGCCGGTGATGCGTTGCATCCGTTCTCGATCCAGTCGATCTCGAAGATGTTCGTGTACGCCCTGGCCATCCAGGAGCACGGCCATGAGCGCGTGCGCGAAGTCGTCGGGGTGAACAACACCGGCCTGGCCTTCAACTCCGTGATGGCGCTGGAGCTCAACGACGGCCACCCGATGAACCCCATGGTCAACGCGGGGGCGATCGCCACGACAGCGCTCATGCCCGGTGCGACACCCGTGGAGCAGTGGGAGCGGATGCGGGAGGGGCTCTCGGCGTTCGCCGGCCGGCCGCTGAGCCTCGACGGCGTCGTGTACGCCTCGGAGGCCGCGACCAACGACCGCAACCGTGCTCTCGGACGCCTACTGCGCAGCTACGGGCGACTCGCGGGTGACCCGGACGAGGTGGTCGATGTGTACACGCGCCAGTGCGCGCTCGGGGTCACGGCTCACGACCTCGCGGTCATGGGCGCCACACTCGCCGACGGGGGAGTGAACCCCGTCACGGGCGAGCGGATCGTCTCGGCGGACGTGTGCCGCGACACGCTCGCGGTCGTCGCATCGACGGGCCTCTACGAACGCTCCGGCGACTGGCTGTTCGAGATCGGACTCCCCGCGAAGTCCGGAGTCGCGGGAGGCATCGTCGCGATCGCGCCGGGAAAGGGCGCCGTCGCGGGGTTCTCTCCTCGACTCGACGAGGCGGGCAACTCCGTCCGCTCGCAGATGGCCATCGGCTACCTGTCGCGGGCGCTCGGGCTGAACCTGTTCGCCTCGTCGGCCGTCCCCCATCCTGCGTCTTCTCCCGCCTCGCCCTCCGCACCCCTGGAGCTGTCAT
>NZ_QOAY01000262.1:72534-75345 GCF_003314775.1 Microbacterium sp. H6
AGATCCCCGCACCGCAGACCCCGATCAAGACCTCGTGGCTGCCGATGGTCAGCCTCTTCCTCGCGCAGGTGCTGATGTCGTTCAACGTCGCCGCGCTGCCGATCTCGCTCGGGGGCATGGTGAGCGAGTTCGGAGTGCCGCCGACGGTCGCGAGCACGACCATCGTCATGTACGGCCTCGCCGTCGCGGCGCTCGTGATGACCGGCGCGAAGCTCGGGCAGCGGATCGGCTGGGTCGTGATCTTCCGGATCGTGATCGCGTTGTTCGCCGGTTCGTCGATCATGATGATCCTCGCTCCCACCGTGTGGTGGGCCATCGCGGGGCAGGCCGTGGCCGGGGCGGCTGCCGCGATCATCGTGCCGTCGATCGTCGCTCTCATCGCCGAGAACTACCGGGGGCCTCAGCAGGCGACCGCCATCGGCGCCATCGGTTCGGCGCGCGCGATCTCGGGCGTCAGCGCCTTCCTGATCGGAGGGACGCTGGGCACGTTGGTGGGCTGGCGACCGATGTTCTTCATCGTGCTCGGCATCGCCGTGGTGGTGTTCGCCCTGAGCTTCACCCTGCGGGGGGATCGCGGCGACGCGTCGATCCGCATCGACCTCGTCGCCTCGTTGCTCATCGGCGCGGCGATCGTGCTGCTGACCCTCGGGTTCAACAACCTGAACTCGTGGGGTGCCGTGGCGGCGACGGCCGATGCCCCCTTCGCGGTGCTCGGCCTCTCGCCGGCCCCCGTGTTCATCGTGGTCGGCCTCGTGCTCGGCCAGGCGTTCTTCCTGTGGACGAGGAAGCGGATGGCGGAGGGAAAGGTGCCCCTGATCGACCTGAGCGTCCTCGGATCCTCTCGCGAGCGCGCCGCCGTGTACGCGATGTTCATCGTGGTGGCGCTGGAAGCGTGCGTGAACTTCACGATCCCGCTCTACATCCAGATCGTGCAGGGGAGGACGCCGTTCGACACCTCGATGGCCATGATGCCGTTCAACTTGACGGTCTTCGTCACCGCCACCCTCGTGGTGCGGCTGTACAAGCGGTTCCCACCGCGCACGATCGGCGTCGTCGGGTTCATCCTCACCACGGCGGCCCTGGTGTGGCTGTCGTTCGTGGTCAACAACAACTGGGAGACGATCCCGACGATCCTGGGCCTGATCGTCTTCGGCATCGGGCAGGGGGCGCTGGTGACCCTGGTGTTCAACGTGTTGGTGACGGCGGCTCCGGCCGAGCTCGCGGGGGATGTGGGGTCGCTGCGAGGCACCACGCAGAACCTCGCTTCGGCGGTGGGCACCGCGCTGGCCGGAGCGCTGCTGGTGTCCCTCCTCGGCCTCAGCGTCGGTCGTGCGGTCGTCGAGCATCCCGAGCTGCCGCCGTCCCTCGTCGCCCAGGTCGACATGGACAACATCAACTTCATCAGCAACGACGATCTGCGCGCCGCGCTCGAGGCGACGGACGCGACGCCCGAGCAGATCGACGCCGCGGTGGTGGTGAACGAGGAGTCGCGCCTGGGCACTCTCAAGCTCGGACTCCTTCTGCTGGCGGGGATCAGCGCGCTCGCGATCCTTCCGGCTTCCCGGCTACCGCAGTATCGGCCGCACGAGATCCCCGATCCGTCGCCGGTCTCGGGAGGGGAGTGAGGCTCAGCGCAGCTCCGAGATGAGCACGGCTCTGGTGCCCGCCACGGTCGCCTCGAAGACATGGGGCGCATCGCCGGCGTAGGTCAGGTAGTCGCCGGGGTCTAGGAGGACGGGATTCTCCGCCGGGCCGATGCGCGCCTGGCCGGCCATCAGGACCACGTGCTCGATCGTCCCGGGGTGATGGGGATCCGACCGGCGTGCGTCGCCCGGCTCGGCCTGGATCAGGTAGACGTCGCGGCGTGCGCCGGGCGGGCTCGCAGACAGCAGGGTCGCGCTGTAGGCGGCAGCGGAGGACGGCACCCCGGACAGATCGTCTGCGCGGATCAGCTTCGGTGCGTTGGACTGCTGGTCGACGAGCACGGCGAACGGCACCCCCAGTGCGACGCCGAGGGCCCACAGCGTCTCGACGCTGGGGTTGCCCGAGCCGCTCTCGAGCTGGGACACCGTCGCTTTGGAGACCCCGGCCCGTCGAGCGAGTTCGGACACCGACAGGCTCGCCGCCTCACGTTCCCGGCGCAGGGTGCGGGCGATGCGCGTACGAAGTTCCTCCATACGTTCATCATGTCAAACGATCGTTCGCTTGACTATGCCGCAGAACGTGTTCAGAATTATGACCATGTGTTCACTGAAGCGAACGGCAGCTCTTGGGCGGCGCGATGACCGCGGAGCGTGAGGTCTGGCGTGAGGCACTCGGCGTGGTGCTGGCGACCAGTGCGTACGGGGTCTCTTTCGGCGCGCTCGCCGTGGCGTCGGGGCTCGACGTCTGGCAGACCTGTGTGCTGAGTCTGCTGATGTTCACCGGGGGGTCCCAGTTCGCCTTCGTCGGCGTCTTCACCGCTGGGGGATTGTCGGCACTGCCTTCCGCGATCGCCTCGGCTGCGCTCCTCGGTGTCCGCAACGTCGCCTACGCCATGCGGATGTCACCCATCATCGGGGGCGGACCGGCTCGCAAGGCCGCAGCTGCGCACTTCACGATCGACGAGTCGACGGCCGTGGCGATCTCGCAGGGTGATCCTCGGCTGCGGCGGGTCGGCTTCTGGGTGACCGGGATCGGCATCTTCGTCGGGTGGAACATCACCACCCTCGTCGGGGCGCTCGTGGGCGACGTGCTCGGCGACCCCAGGACATGGGGACTGGATGCGGCCGCAGCCGCGGCGTTCCTCGCTCTCCTCTGGCCTCGGCTCCG
>NZ_QOAY01000262.1:75370-79185 GCF_003314775.1 Microbacterium sp. H6
AGCGGCAGGCCGTCGCGGTCGGCGTCGCAGCGGCTGTCGTCGCCGCGGCCTTCACGCCGTTCCTGATGCCGGGCCTTCCGGTTCTGGTGGCTGCGGTCGTCGCGATCGCCGTCGGCTGGTTCGACTGGTGGGGTCGTCCCGCGGCCTCGACCGACGGTGGAGCGGACCGGGGTGCGGGGGCGGCCTCGTGACCGTGTGGAGTGCGATCCTCCTCGCCGCCCTGATCTGCCTCGCCCTCAAGGCGGCCGGATACCTGGTGCCCCCTCGGGTGCTGGAGGCGCCGCGCACCGCCCGCATCTCCGATCTGCTGACAGTGGGTCTGCTCGCGGCTCTCGTGGCCGTGCAGACCCTCGGCGACGGTCAGGCGATCACGGTCGATGCTCGCGTGCCCGCGCTGCTGGTCGCCGGCGGCCTCCTGTGGCTGCGGCAGTCCTTCCTCGTGGTCGTCGTCGCGGCGGCGGCGGTCGCAGCCCTGTTGCGTCTGTTCGGGATCGCCGCATGACCCACCTCCCCGATCCCGTCCGGCGGGGGCTCGTCGGTAAGATCGACAGGTGCGCGTGAGCTGGGTGTCGAGAGTGTTGTCGTGGATCGCTGCCGCCCTCGTCGGCGGTGTCTACGGCGTCGCCGGCACCATCAGTCACAGTGTGATGTGGGGCCCCATCCCCATCGGCATGATCATCGCGGCCATCGCGTGCGCTGCCATCCTCATCGCCGTCCGAACCCTCACGCATGACAGGGGCGCCGCTGTCGCGGCCGGACTCGGGATGATCGGCATGCTGGTGCTGATCTCCGGGGAGGGGCCGGGCGGATCCGTCGTCGTGCCCGCCTCGTTCCTCGGGCAGATCTGGACCTATCTGGTCGCCGGAATCGTCCTGCTCGTCGTCGCCTGGCCCTCCGTCCGACGCCTCCCGGTGCGCACGGAGGCGCCTGCCGCGCAGGAACCCGAGCCGCGCGAGTCGTAGACTGAGGGGGTGACGTATGTGATCGCCCTCCCGTGCGTCGATGTCAAGGATCGCGCCTGCATCGACGAGTGCCCCGTTGACTGCATCTACGAGGGCGAACGCTCGCTCTACATCCACCCGGACGAATGCGTGGACTGCGGCGCCTGCGAGCCCGTGTGTCCCGTCGAGGCGATCTACTACGAAGACGACCTGCCCGATGAGTGGCAGGACTACTACAAGGCCAACGTCGAGTTCTTCGACGAGATCGGGTCGCCCGGTGGCGCCGCCAAGGTGGGTGTCTACTCGTTCGATCACCCGATCGTCGCGGCTCTGCCGCCTCAGGGCGAGTAGGCGCTGGCTCCGTGAGCGTCCGCGATCTCGCCGACTATCCGTGGGATGCCGTCGTCCCGTTCCGTGAGCGCGCGCAGCAGCACCCGGACGGACTGATCGACCTCTCGGTCGGTTCTCCGGTCGACCCCACCCCCGACATCATCCGCCGCGCCCTGGCCGAGGCCACGGATGCGCATGCCTATCCGCAGACGGTGGGCACACCCACCCTGCGGGAGGCGATCGTCGAGTGGTACGCCCGGCGCAGGGGAGTGCCCGACCTCCGGGTCGACAACGTGCTCCCGACGATCGGGTCCAAGGAACTCGTCGCGCTGCTGCCCACACTGCTCGGTCTGGGGGCCGGAGACATCGTCGTCCACCCGCGCGTGGCCTACCCGACCTACGAGGTCGGGGCACGCGTGGTTGGAGCGACGCCCCTTCCCGCGGACGATCCAGCCGACTGGCCGGAGGGCGCCAAGCTCATCTGGATCAACACCCCGGGCAACCCGGACGGACGCACCTGGACCGTCGATGAGCTCGCCGCTGCCGTGCGTCGTGCTCGTGAGCTCGGTGCCGTGCTCGCGAGCGACGAGTGCTACGCCGAGCTGGGCTGGGACGGCGTCTGGGCGACCGAGTCGGTCCCGTCGGTCCTCGACCCGCGGGTGACGGGCGGAAGTCGTGCGAACTTGCTCAGTGTCTACTCGCTGAGCAAGCAGTCGAACCTCGCCGGCTACCGTGCGGCGTTCGTGGCCGGGTGCGCTCGTGTCGTCGGCGAGCTTCTCACTGCCCGCAAGCATCTCGGGCTGATGCCCCCGGCACCGGTGCAGCACGCGATGGCGGTGGCGCTCGCGGACGACGAGCACGTCGCCGTCCAGAAGGCTCTCTACCGCACCCGCCGCGATGCCCTGCGTCCCGCGCTGGAGGCCGCAGGCTTCCGCATCGACGGTTCGGAGGCCGGGCTCTACCTCTGGGCGACCGAGGGGCGCGACTCCTGGGAATCGATGGGACGACTGGCCGATCTGGGCATCCTCGCCGGTCCGGGTCCGTTCTACGGCGGTGAATCCGGGCAGCATGTCCGCCTGGCCCTCACCGCATCGACGGCTCATGTGGCCGAGGCCGCGCGCCGTCTCACTGTGGCCGATATGTAGATTCCCTCCTCGGAGGGGGCGTCCCTTTGGCGGATGTCACAGTAGGCCTGTGCGACTACTAGGCTGTAAAGGCGATTCGGTCGTGACCCGACCTGGCGCCTGAGCGCCGTGAGATCGCCAGTTCAGGCTTGATCAAGATCTTGTTCGAACCCACCGCGACGAGCGGGGGCGGACACTACGAGGAGGTCCGCGTGAGTGCAGCGGCAGACCAGACGGCGAAGCTGACGATCGGCGACACGACCGCTGAATTCCCGGTGCTGCGCGGCACGGCGGGGCACGACAGCATCGATTTCTCGACGTTGACGCGGCAGACGGGCTACACCGGCCTGGACTACGGTTTCGTCAACACGGCGTCGACGAAGTCGGAGATCACGTACATCGACGGCGACAAGGGCATCCTGCGGTACCGCGGATATCCGATCGAGCAGCTCGCGGGTTCGACGAGCTACCTCGAGGTCGCGTGGCTCCTCATCTACGGCGACCTGCCCTCCGCCTCCGAGCTGGCGGAGTTCGACGAGAAGATCCGCCGGCACACCCTCCTGCACGAAGACCTCAAGCGCTTCTTCTCGGCGCTTCCGCACACGGCGCACCCGATGTCGGTGCTGTCCTCGGCGGTCGCGGCGCTCTCGACCTACTACGAGGGTCAGACCGACCCGCACAACCCGGAGCACGTCGAGCTGAACATGGTGCGCATGCTCGCGAAGCTCCCCGTGATCGCGGCCTACGCGCACAAGAAGAGCGTCGGCCAGGCCTTCCTGTACCCCGACAACTCCCTGAGCTTCGTGGACAACTTCCTGAAGCTCAACTTCGGCGTTCACAGCGAGGAGTACGAGGTCAACCCGGTGATGTCGAAGGCTCTCGAGCTGCTCCTCATCCTGCACGAAGACCACGAGCAGAACGCGTCGACGTCCACGGTCCGCCTGGTCGGTTCGACCGGGGCCAACCAGTTCGCATCCGTGTCCGCCGGTATCCAGGCTCTCTCCGGTCCGCTCCACGGCGGGGCGAACGAGGCCGTGCTGACCATGCTCGGTCAGATCCGCGACTCCGGGCAGAGCGTCTCGCGCTTCGTCGAGCGGGTGAAGAACAAGGAAGAGGGCGTGAAGCTGATGGGCTTCGGGCACCGGGTCTACAAGAACTACGACCCCCGTGCCAAGCTCGTCAAGGACGCGGCCGACGAGGTGCTCTCGTCGCTGGGCGTCACCGATCCGCTCCTCGACCTCGCCAAGGAGCTCGAAGAGCTGGCGCTGGCCGACGACTACTTCCGGGAGCGTCGCCTGTACCCGAACGTCGACTTCTACACCGGCGTCATCTACAAGGCGATGGGCTTCCCCACGCGCATGTTCACCGTTCTGTTCGCGATCGGTCGTCTGCCCGGTTGGCTGGCCCAGTGGCGCGAGCT
>NZ_QOAY01000310.1:0-10289 GCF_003314775.1 Microbacterium sp. H6
CGGAGCGGCGTCCGACTTCGCGGCCTTCTCCGCCTTCGCGGCATCGGCCTTCTCCGCCTTCTCGGCCTTCGCAGCCGCGGTCGCGGTGCTGGCACGGCGAGGCGCACGCTTGCGCGCCGGTGCTGCTTCGCCCGTCGGCTCCGCGGATGTCGCCGGTGCTTCCGAAGCGGGCGCAGACTGTTCGTTCTGGGTCTCGGAGAGGTTCTCCACGAGTACTCCCTTATATGTCATGGGGAATGAGCGTTGAACGCGCACAACGGGTGCTGCGCGCGATCGCACGGGCTGACGCTCGGCGCCAGCCAGCCTCGGCAGGCGGCTCAGGAATGAACTCTGCCACAGGGGTTTGCGTGCGGGTCTTGCAAGAGTTGCAATGGGGCCAGATTCACGCAGTTACGTGGAGCCCTCCGCTCGAGACCCCACTGTACCACCACGCACGTCGACTGCGAGCAGGAGAGCCTCCCACGGGGTGTCGGTGACGCGTTCGGCGAGCTCGACCGCGTCCTGACGACTTCCGGGGCCGTCCGCGAGGACCAGCACACTGGGGCCTGCGCCGGAGACCACCGCGGCGAAACCGGCAGCGCGCAGCGCCTGCACCAGACGCTGCGTCTCCGGCATCGCTCCGGCACGGTAGTCCTGGTGGAGGCGGTCGGCAGTCGCATCCAGGAGCAGCTCCGGGCTCTGCATCAACGCGGCGATCAGCAGCGCGGAGCGGGAGACGTTGAACACGGCGTCGGCAGTGGAGACCTGCGGCGGCTGGAGCGACCGCGCCTGCGAGGTCGACATCGTGTACGTGGGGACCAGCACCAGAGGCGAAACTCCCCTGTGCACGAGGAGCTTCTTGTGCTGCGGTCCCCGCTCCGACATCCATGCGATCGTCAGGCCACCGAAGAGCGCCGGCGCCACGTTGTCCGGGTGGCCTTCGAGCTCGGTCGCCAGCCGGAGGAGATCCGTGTCATCGATCTCCACATCACCCTCGAGCAATCCCTTCGCGGCGAGCACGCCCGCAGCCACGGCGGCACCGGATGAGCCGAGGCCCCTGCCGTGCGGCACGGCGTTCTCCGCGATGATCCGCAGACCGGGAACAGGGCGTCCCGCGTCGGCGAACACATAGGCGATGGTGCGGACGATCAGGTTCGACTCATCACGAGGGATCTCGGCCGCTCCGGAACCGGAGACCTCGATCTCGAGCTCGCCGGCCGGCAGCGCCGTGACCAGAAGCGTGTCGTAGATGCTGAGCGCGAGGCCCAGTGTGTCGAAGCCGGGGCCGAGGTTCGCGCTCGTCGCCGGGACCCGCACCTCGACGGTGCGTCCTTCGACGGCTCCGCCCTCCGCGGGGACGACGGGCGCTGTCATCGTCACTCGCCTTCCACCCGGAGCACCGAGACCACGCGTGCGACGACCTCGCTGTCCGCGAGAGCGTCGACGGTGGCGCTCAGGGCCTGCTCCGTCGCGCGGTGCGTTCCGATGATCAGACGGGCAGTGGGCTCGTCCTCGCCTTCCACGGTCTGCACGACGGTGGCGACCGAGACATCGCCGTCGCTGAGGATGCTCGCGACCGTCGCGAGCACACCTGGCGCGTCCGCGACCTCGAGCGTGATCTGGTACCGGGTGGTGACGTGACCGATCGGCACGACGGGCAGGTTGGCGCGAGTGGACTCTCCCACCCCGACGCCGCCTGCGATGTGACGACGGGCCGCGGAGACCACGTCGCCGAGCACGGCCGACGCGGTCTGCACGCCACCGGCACCGGCACCGTAGAACATCAGGGAGCCCGCAGCCTCCGCCTCGACGAAGACCGCGTTGTTCGCACCGTGCACGGAGGCGAGGGGGTGCGATGCCGGGACGAGGGCCGGGTACACGCGCACCGAGATCGACTCGGCACCGTTGGCCTCGATCCGCTCGCACACGGCCAGCAGTTTGATCACGAAGCCTGCAGCTCTGGCCTCTTCGATCATCGATGCCGTGATCGAGGTGATGCCCTCGCGGTAGACGGCTTCGAGCGGCACGGCCGTGTGGAAAGCCAGGCTCGCGAGGATCGCCGCCTTCTGCGCCGCATCGTAACCCTCGACGTCCGCCGTCGGGTCGGCCTCGGCATAGCCCAGCCGCTGCGCATCGGCGAGCACGTCGGCGAAGTCGGCGCCCTCGGTCTCCATCCGGTCGAGGATGTAGTTCGTCGTGCCGTTCACGATGCCCATGATGCGCACCACGCGGTCGCCGGCGAGCGAATCGCGCAGGGGACGGATGATCGGGATCGCCCCCGCCGCGGCGGCCTCGTAGTACACGGAGGCGCCCACCCGGTCAGCGGCCTCGAAGAGCTCGGGCCCATGAGTGGCCAGGAGAGCCTTGTTCGCGGTGACCACGTCGGCCCCGGAGCCGATGGCCTGCAGGATGTTCGTGCGGGCCGGCTCGATGCCGCCGATGAGCTCGATCACGATGTCGGCGCCCAGGATGAGCGACTCGGCGTCGGTCGTGAAGAGCTCCTTGGGCAGGTCGACGTCGCGTGGCGCGTCGAGGTTGCGCACCGCGATCCCGGCGAGTTCCAGTTCGGCGCCCGCGCGGTCGGCGAGTTCGTCGCCGTGGCGCAGCAGGAGGGCCGCGACCTGAGAGCCGACCGCTCCGGCACCCAGCAGCGCCACACGAAGTCGTCGGTATTCAGTCATGGTTGCTCCTTCGGAGGTGGGTCATTGGTCTCCCTCGGGGGCGTGCGCCCCGTCGATGCCCGCGTCGCGGGCCAGCACGTCGTCGATGGTCTCGCCGCGGACGATGACCGCGGAACGTCCATCGCGTACGGCGACGACCGGCGGACGCGGGACGTGGTTGTAGTTGCTGGCGAGCGAGACGCAGTAGGCGCCGGTCGCCGGCACGGCGAGCAGGTCCCCGGGCACGAGGTCGTCGGGAAGGTACTCGTGATCGACGACGATGTCGCCCGACTCGCAGTGCTTGCCGACCACGCGGCTGAGGCGCGGCTCGCCCGCTCCGACGCGTGAGGCGATCCGCGCCGAGTACTGGGCGCCGTACAGCGCCGGACGTGCGTTGTCGCTCATCCCGCCGTCGACGCTGATGTAGCGGCGGACGGCTCCGGTGTCGATCGTCACGTCCTTGGTGGTGCCGACCTCGTAGATCGTGACACCGGCCGTGCCGACGATGGCGCGGCCGGGTTCGAAGGACAGGGCGGGAATGGGGATGCCCCGGGCGGCGCAGTCGTCGGCGACCGCGGTGATGATGGCACCGGCAAGGTCTTCGATGGGTGTCGGGTCGTCCACACGCGTGTACGCGATGCCGAAGCCGCCGCCGAGGTTGAGCTGGGGCACGGGGCCGTCCTCGAGCAGGGCTGCATGCAGGTCGAGCACGCGCGACGCGGATTCGCGGAAGCCGGCGACGCCGAAGATCTGCGAGCCGATGTGGCAGTGCAGTCCGGCGAACACCAGGCCGGGGATCTCCCGGATCCGGGCCACGGCCCGCTCCGCGTCCGGCAGGGGGAACCCGAACTTCTGGTCCTCGTGGGCGGTGGCGAGGAAGTCGTGGGTCTCGGCGTGGACGCCGCTGATCACACGCACGAGCACGCGCTGCGTCACGCCGGTACGCGCCGTGATCGCTGCGAGGCGTTCGATCTCGATGGCACTGTCCACGATGATCGTGCCGACCCCGACCTCGACCGCGCGTTCCAGCTCGGCGACCGACTTGTTGTTGCCGTGGAAGCCGATGGAAGCGGGAGCGACCCCAGCGGCGAGGGCCACGGCCAGCTCTCCCCCGGTGCACACGTCGACGCGCAGTCCCTCGTCGACGACCCAGCGCGCCACGGTCGTGCACAAGAACGCCTTGCCCGCGTAGTACACCTGCGCCGTGGTGCCGTTCTCGGCCGCTGCCCTGTCGAACGCCAGGCGGAATCTGCGCGCACGCCCGCGAACCTCGTCTTCATCGAGCACGAGGAGCGGAGTGCCGTAGGTGCGGGCCAGGTCCGTGGCGCTGACGCCGGCGATGTCGAGCACGCCGTCGTCGTCTCGTACTGCTGAGGCCGGCCAGACGCCGTCGGCGAGATCGTTCGCGTCCTCGGGGACGGCGAGCCATTCCGGGGCGAGCGAATCGGCAGGGAGAAGCACTGATCACCAATCGTGGGAAGGATCTCGGGCAGGGCACGCACATCGAGGTTGACCCGATTCTAGGGCACCCACCCCGTCGCCTTGATCACGGTGACTCGCCGCGTCAAGCCCCTGCAGCACTCCGCAGGTGCCTCCTAAGGTGGGGGCGTGACGAACAGCGAGACAGCACACCACGACACGGAGTCCTCCGCGAAGCCGAAACCCGGACTTATCGCGCGCATCACGACGCCGGCCATCGCGTGGGCACTCTCCCGGCGACCGGTCAGGGCCGCACTGCTCTACTCCGAGCGACGGGGTCCGATGCTGGCCGACAGCGTCACGTACCGCGCTTTGTTCAGTGTGTTCGCGGGCGTGCTGCTGGGCTTCTCGATCGCCGCGCTCTGGCTCGCCGGCAACCCCGACGCGTGGCGCGCCATCATCCAGGCAGTGCAGTCCGCCGTCCCCGGCCTGATCGGGAAAGACGGCGCGATCAATCCCGAGGATCTGAAGGCCCCCGCATCGCTCTCCGTCGCGGGCATCATCTCGCTCGTCGCCCTCGTCGGAGCCGCTCTGGGAGCGATCGGCTCTCTCCGCACCGCCGTGCGGGTGATCGCCGGGACCGTCCAGGACGACATCCTCTGGGTGTGGGTGATCCTGCGCAACCTCGCCCTGGCGCTCGGGATCGGACTCGCCTTCGTCGCCTCCGCCGCGCTCACCTTCGTCGGTCAGCTCGGAGTCGAGTGGATCGCCGACCTCCTCGGCCTGCCCGCCGACTCCGCCGCGGTCGCCTGGACCGTTCGGCTGCTCTCGCTGCTCGTGGTGTTCGCTCTCGACGCCGTGCTCATCATCGGTGTGTTCCGCGTGCTCTCGGGCGTGCGTCCCGCCGCCGGTTCCCTGTGGCCCGGCGCCCTGATCGGCGCCCTCGGTCTGCTGGTACTCCAGGAGCTGTCCGGTCTGTTCGTGGGCGGCGCGACCAGCAACCCGCTGCTCGCCTCGTTCGCGTCCCTCCTGGCGCTGCTGATCTGGCTGAACTTCTCGACCCAGGTGATGCTGTTCGCCTGCGCCTACATCGTGACCACCGAGGAGGAGAGGTCCGATCGCGTTCATGCGAGGTTCGCCGCGACCACGTTCCCCCAGCGGCGGCTCCAGCGAGCCGAGGCCGAAGTGCAGATCGCGACGGCCGAGCTGCGGGCGGCACAGAAGGCTGCGGCCTCCGACGCGGGGTCCTGATCGGCGTCGGTTGACCCCACCCTCGTTGTGACCCGATCGGGTAACCTGGTCACAACGAAAGGGGCTTCATGGAGCCACGTCGCACGAGCATCACCCTCCCCGGCACCACGGTCTCGGTCCTGGAATGGCGCCCCTCATCCGAAGCCGGCCTTCCCGTCCTGCTTCTGCATGGCGGTGGCGCCGACAACGCGCAGCTCTCGTGGGGAGAGGTCGGCCCTGCGCTCGCCAGCGCCGGACATCGCGTGATCGCCCCCGACCATCCCGGTTTCGGCCGCAGTCCCCGTCCCGGCTGGCCCCTCACCCAGGAACACCTCGTGCGATACGTGGGCGACCTCGTCGACGAACTCGGCCTCGTCGACTACGCCATCGCCGGCCTGTCGCTCGGCGGTGGCATGACGCTCGGCCACCTCCTCGATCGGCCGAGCCAGGCGAAGTCCGCCATCCTGCTGGGGTGCTACGGATTGATGCCGCGCCTGGCCGACGGACTCTCCGGGCGGATGACGCACTTCGGCACGTTCCTGCTGCTGCGCACAGGACTGCTGGCGGCCGCCACCCGGTCCTACGCGCGCAACGCGCCCGCGATGGAACGAGGCCTGGCCACGCTCGTGCGGAATCCTCAGGCGCGCACTCCCGATCTCGTGAAGGCGGTGCTCGACGAAGCGTCCACCGGCACGGGCCTGACGAGCTTCGCGGAGTGGCAGCGCGATCAGGTGCTCTGGAATCGACTGCGCACCGTGTACACGCCTCGACTCCCGTCCATCACGACCCCCACGCTTCTCGTGCACGGCGATCGCGACACCGGGGTGCCGCTCCCCCATGCCGAAGCCGCCGCGGAAGTGTTGCCCGTCGGATCCCTGACGGTCGCCGCCGGAGCAGGGCACTGGGTGCAACGCGACCGCCCCGACCTCGTCGTCCCGGCGATGCTCGACCATCTGGAGGGACACCGCGATGCCCAGGCCCCGCGTCCCTGATCGCCGCGAGCGGATCCTCGATGCTGCCGAGGAGCTCGTGCTCGCCAACGGTTTCGACGCCATGAGCGTCGCCTCGATCGCCGAACGCGCCGGCATCGGCAAGGGCGCGGTCTACCTGGAGTTCGCCGGCAAGAAGGAGATCCTCGATGCGCTGCTGCAGCGCGGCACGACCCGGATGAACGACCGCGTGCGTCGTGAGCTGGGCGACCGGCCGCGCCTCAGCTCCGCGTACCGCGCGTCCGCGCGCGCTCTGAGCGAGGACGCGCTGATGACGGCGGCCTTCCTCGACGACCGGGGCATCCTCGGTGCGCACGTGGCGGATATCACAGACGGCCGATACCGTGACCGGCAGAGGCGCGTCAACGAATGGCTGCGGGGGCTGCAGAGCCGAGGCGAGATCGTGGACGACGTGGATGTCGAGGCCCTCGCCCTCGCACTCTCCAGTGCATCGATCGGACTGCTCTCCGCATCCCGGTTGCTCGGCCCGTTCGAACCGACATTGCTCGAACGCGCCATCGACACGATCGGCCGCATGGCCGAGTCCTTCGAGAGGAACTGATCATGCATGTCGCGACCTTCGGCGATCCGGCCGGCCGGCCGCTGCTCCTCCTGCACGGCGGCGGAGTGGCCGGGTGGATGTGGGAGCCCGTCCGCACCCACATCGACAGCGGCGTGCGGGCGATCGTCCCCGACCTCCCCGGCCACGGACGCAGCACGGATGCGACCTACGACTCCCACGCGGTCACGGTCGCCGCGCTCGCCGGCGTGCTGCAGAAGGTCGGCCGACCGGCGACCGTCGTCGGATTCTCCCTCGGCGCACAGCTCACCGTGCAGCTCGCCGCAGACTTTCCCGAACTGGTGCGGAACGTCGTCGTCATCAGCGCCCAGGCCATGCCGATGCGGATGACCCGCCCCACTCTCGCGCTTCTCGGAGCGACCGCCGGTCTCGCGTCGAAGGAGTGGTTCGCCCGGCTGCAGGCACGGCAGCTGTTCATCCCTGACAAGCTCCTGGCCGACTATGTGCGCACATCCGCCGCGATCTCGCGCGAGACGCTCCTGCGCTCCGTCGAGGAGAATCTCCGCTTCACGCCTCCTGCCAGCTGGCGGACCTACACCGGAGCCGCGTCGATCCTGGTCGGCGCCGGGGAGACGTCGCTCATGAAGCGCTCGGCAGCGCTCCTGCACGATTCACTGCCGCACAGCACCCTCGAGGCCGTCGATGGCTGCGGGCACGGCATTCCGCTGCAACGACCCGCCTGGCTCGCCCGCCGCATCGAAGCGATGCTCAGCGCCAGCGACTCCCCGTGAACCGAGACCGCTGCCGTCAGCTCGGGCAGCTGCCCTTGCTCTGAAGAGCCTTGTCGGTGACGATCGCGCCGTTCACGTCGACGTCGATAACGGCCGCGTCGTCGACGATCTCGATCCCTGTGAGCGTGAGTCCTGAGGGCAGCTGATCGGCGATGCACACCCGTTGGGGCTGCGTGAGTCCCTCCCCGAGGGCGCCGAGGGTGGAACCGACCCGGTCGAGGTCGACGTCGAGTCCGCCGATGCTGACGCCGACCGGCGTGAGCTCGAGGTCACCGTCGATGGTGCCGGGTGTGAGGGTGAGGGAGAGCGGCACCGCGGCTCCGAGCACGCTGATCGAACCGCTCACCGTGGCATTCGGCGCCGTGAACTCCACCGAGTCGACCGGCAGATCGGTGCCGGCCAGGAGCGTCGTGAACTGCTCCTGGTCCACGCGGACCGTGCCGGAAGCGCCGCCGAGGTCGCCCCCGCGCAGCGGAACACCGGTCGCCGTGACATCCGCGGCGCCCGTGATCCCGTCCAGCGTCACGGAATCGGTCGAGAGATGCAGGGTGTCGAGGGTGCCACCGATCAGCTGGGGCAGCAGGAGTCCCTGCGTCTCGACGTCGAGCTGCTGGTCGGCAGGGAGGTCGAGCTTCTCGACGACGATCGACCGTACGACGCCAGGCAGCACGGCGCGTGCGATGAGCTCCGCCGCGACGGCCAGGAGCGCGAGCACGACGACCGCGACGAGAAGCACCCACGGCCACCGCCGCCGCTTCTGCTGCGGAGAGTCTGCACCCTCGTCGGATGCCGAACCCGGGATCACGAGGGTCGGGTGCTCCGTCGCCGCGTCCGGGTAGGGCCGGGTGTGGTTGTCGTCGCTCATGCCTGCCATCCTGCCCCACGGCGACGCACGCCTGCCTGCACTACATGCGCTCCGGCGCCGAGACCCCGAGCAGGTCGAGTCCGTTGCGCAGAACCTGACCTGTGGCGTCGTTGAGCCACAGACGGGTGCGATGCACGCTCTCGATGGGGTCGTCGCTCAGCGGGATGACGCGGCAGTTGTCGTACCAGCGGTGGTACAGACCGGCGAGTTCCTCGAGGTAGCGGGCGACCCGATGCGGCTCGCGCACCTCGGCGGCGAATGCCACGATCCGCGGGAACTCCTGCAGCGCTCCGAGCAGCGCGCTCTCGGTCTCGTGGGTGAGAGTCTCGGGCGCGAACTCGGAGCGGTCGACGCCGGACGCGACCGCGTTGCGTGCCACGTTATGCGTGCGGGCATGCGCGTACTGCACGTAGAACACGGGGTTGTCGTTCGTGCGCTTCTGGAGAAGCTCGGGATCGAGGGCGAGCGGCGAGTCCGCAGGAGAGCGCTCCAGCGAGTAGCGCAGCGCGTCGGTGCCGAGCCACTCGCGCAGATCGTCCATCTCGATGATGTTGCCCGCGCGCTTGCTGAGACGGGCACCGCCGATCGAGACGAGCTGCCCGATGAGCACCTCGACGTTCTTCTCGGGGTCCTCCCCCGCCGCGCCGGCGATCGCCTTGAGGCGGTGCACGTAGCCGTGGTGGTCGGCGCCGAGCAGGTAGATCTTGTCCTGGAAGCCGCGGTCGCCCTTGTTCAGGTAGTAGGCCGCATCGGCGGCGAAGTACGTGTACTCGCCGTTCGAGCGACGGATCACGCGGTCCTTGTCGTCACCGAAGTCGGTGGTGCGCACCCAGACGGCGCCCTCCTGGTCGAAGACATGCCCCTGCTCGCGCAGGCGATCGACGGCCTGGTCGACCAGACTCACACCCTGATCGTTCTTGGCGTGCAGGGTGCGCTCGGAGAACCAGACGTCGAAGTCGACGTTGAACTTCGACAGCGACTGCTTCTGCTCTTCGAGCTGGTACGCGTAGGCGAGCTCGCGGGCGACGTCGACCTGTTCGTCGGCCGGCAGTTCGAGCAGGTCGGGACGCGCAGCGAGCACGCGCGCCGCGAGGTCGCCGATGTAGCTTCCCGCGTAGCCGCCCTCCGGGGTCGGCTCTCCCTTCGCCGCGGCGAGGACGGAACTCGCGAAGCGGTCCATCTGCGCACCCGCGTCGTTGATGTAGTACTCCCTGGCGACGGTGGCACCCGACGCGGCGAGCACCCGGGCGATCGCATCGCCGAGAGCGGCCCAGCGCGTGTGTCCGATGTGGAGGGGTCCGGTCGGGTTCGCGCTCACGAACTCGATGTTGATGCTCTGGCCCACCTGCGAGTCGTTCGACCCGTACGCGTCCCCTGCGTCGACGATGACCTTCGCCAGCGCACCGGCGGCTGCAGCGTCGAGGCGGATGTTGATGAATCCGGGGCCCGCGACCTCGGCGCTCGCGATGCCGTCGACGCCGGCGAGACCGTCGGCGATCTGCTGAGCCAGCTCACGCGGGTTCGTGCCGAGCGGCTTGGCCAGGCGCATGGCGATGTTCGACGACCAGTCGCCGTGGTCGCGGTTGCGGGGGCGCTCGAGCACGATGTCTGATGCGGAGAGCTTCAGGGGCTCGCCGGGGCGTCGTTCCTCCGCGATGGGTGCGAGGACGGCGAGGAGGGCTGCGGCGAGGGTTTCGGGGTTCATAGCCCCCTCAGTTTACGGGGCAGGACGACGCCGGCCGACGGCACGGACCGGGAGGAATTCGCGTTCGCTCTCCCGTGATCTACTCTCATCACATGAAGCCAGCCGCCGCCCGCCGCCGCCGGGGTGTCGCC
>NZ_QOAY01000165.1:0-214 GCF_003314775.1 Microbacterium sp. H6
CGAACCCCCAGAGCGAAGGAGCCGCCTGATGTTCACCGGAATCATCGAGGAGATGGGCGAGATCACCGCGATCACCCCCGCGGGCGACGGCTGGCGACTCACCGTGCGCGCGCCCCGCGCCGCTGCGGATGCCGTGCACGGCGAGTCGATCGCCGTCTCCGGCGTGTGCCTGACCGTGGTCGGCTCGACCGCGGACACCTTCGACACCGACGTG
>NZ_QOAY01000165.1:361-579 GCF_003314775.1 Microbacterium sp. H6
TGAAGCAGACGCTCGATGTGGCCGCGATCGGGTCGGCGACCATCGGCACCCGCGTGAACATCGAGAAGGCCATGCCGGTGGGCGCCCGACTCGGCGGACACATCGTGCAGGGCCACGTCGACGGGGTCGGCGAGGTGCTCGAGGTGCGGCCCGGCGCGCAGTGGAGCGTGCTCCGGATCAGTCTGCCCGCCGATCTCGCCCCACTCGTCGTCGACAAG
>NZ_QOAY01000165.1:616-2304 GCF_003314775.1 Microbacterium sp. H6
CATCTCGGTCGACGGCACCTCGCTGACGGTGAGCGCCGTCACCGCCCCTGCAGACCCCTCTCCGTGGTTCGAGGTCTCGCTGATCCCCGAGACCCTCGCCGCGACGACCCTCGGCGTCCGCGCCGTGGGGGACCGCGTGAACCTGGAGACCGATATCCTCGCCCGCCACGTGGAACGCCTCCTCGCGTTCCGGGCTGCACCGGAAGGAGGCTCGCGATGAGCCTTTCCACGATCGACGAAGCCCTGGAAGCCCTGCGCGCCGGGCGACCCGTCCTCGTCGCCGACGATGAGAACCGCGAGAACGAGGGCGATGTCATCCTCTCGGCAGAGCTCGCGACGCCGGAGTGGGTGGCGTGGACCGTGCGCTGGTCGTCCGGTTTCATCTGCGCCCCGATGCCCGCCGACCTCGCCGACCACCTCAACCTGCCGCCGATGGTCGCCGCCAGCGAAGACGCCCGCTCGACCGCCTACACCGTGAGCGTCGACGCCGCGCAGGGGGTCACCACCGGCATCAGCGCCCATGACCGCGCCCACACGCTGAACGTGCTGTCGAACCCGGAGTCGACGTCGACCAGCATCATCCGCCCGGGCCACGTACTGCCTCTGCGGGCGGTCGACGGCGGCGTGCGCGAGCGCAGCGGCCACACCGAGGCCGCCGTCGAGCTCATGAAGCTGGCGGGGCTCCGCCCGGTCGGAGCGATCGCGGAGGTCGTCGCGGAGGACGGCAGCATGATGCGCCTGCCCGGACTCATCGAGCTCGGTGCGCGAGACGGCGTACCCGTGATCACGATCGAGCAGCTGATCGCCCACCTGAACGAGATCGACCCCGATGGCGCGACGCCCAGTGCGCACCGCGGACGCCGCGTGAGCCTGCGCGCCGACGCCACCGTCCCGACCACGCACGGCACGTTCCGCTTCCTCGCGTACAAGGACCGCATCACCGGCACCGACCACATCGCGGTCGTCTCCGGCGAGCCTGGCGACACCGCGCTGGTACGCGTGCACTCGGAGTGCCTGACCGGCGAGGCGTTCGGGTCGCTGAAGTGCGAGTGCGGCCCACAGCTCGACTCCGCACTCGACGCGATCGAGAAGGAGGGCGGGATCGTCATCTACATGCGCGGCCACGAGGGGCGAGGGATCGGCCTGATCAACAAGCTGCGCGCCTACAGCCTGCAGGAGGAGGGCCTCGACACGGTCGATGCCAATCTCGCTCTTGGCCTGCCCGCAGATGCGCGCGACTACGCCGCGGCGGCCGGCATCCTCTCGGACCTCGGCGTATCGAAGGTGCGTCTGCTGACGAACAACACCGACAAGGTCGCGCAATTGCGCGAACTCGGCCTCGACGTGATCGAGCAGGTGCCGCTGATCGTCGGGGTCGGCCCGAACAACCACCAGTACCTGGAGACCAAGCGTGACCGGATGGGTCACATCATCGGCGAAGCAGACCTCGCAGAGGCACTCGCCCACGGAAAGGACGACGAATGAGCGGCGCAGGAGCACCCGAGACGGGAAACATCGACGGGCGGGGTCTGAACGTCGTCATCATCGCCGGCACCTGGCACGAGACGATCTCGAACGGCCTGATCGCCGGGGCGGAGCGCGTGCTCGACGCCGCCGACGCCACGCACCGGCTCGTGCGCGTGCCCGGCTCCTTCGAGCTCGCGATCGCCGCGCAGGCCGCTTTCGCC
>NZ_QOAY01000218.1:0-214 GCF_003314775.1 Microbacterium sp. H6
GATCGCGCGACCGCGCTGCTGGCGATGGAAGCGGCGACCGTCGATGACACCGAGGAGATCACCGAGGCGCGCGCGGCCTTGCGGCGCGACTATCAGAAGTACCTCGGCGCCTATGGACCGCTGAACAGGTACGGGCTGCGCCCGACCGGCCGCACGAACGACGCCGGTGACGCCACGTACGCGCGCATCGTCCCGACCCCGCTGCGCCTGCTGC
>NZ_QOAY01000218.1:246-4619 GCF_003314775.1 Microbacterium sp. H6
CCGACCCGTTCGGCCCCCTCGTCCTGGCTCTGGAGCAGTTCGACGACACCGACCAGACGGCGCACCAGGCAGCGATCCTCTCGCGCCGGGTCGTCGCACCGCGCGCGGAGGTACAGGGCGTGGAGACCCCCGCCGACGCGATCGCGGTGAGCCTGGACAGAACCGGGCGTATCGACATCGCCCTCATCGCCGACCTGCTCGGCATGACCGACCACGAGGCGCGGCCCGCACTCGACGGGCTCGTGTTCACCGATCCGGTCACAGGCGAGCTGGTGCACGCGCCCGCATATCTCTCCGGCGACGTCCGAGCCAAGCTCGATGACGCGACCTCCCGCGCTGCGGAAGACCCGGAGTTCCAGAGGAACGTCGACGCGCTCCAGAGCGTTCTGCCCGAGCCGCTGGGAGTGGAGGACATCTCGGCGCGACTGGGGGCGGTGTGGATCAGCGAGCAGGTTCACCAAGACTTCCTTCGCGAGCTGCTGCGAAACCCCGAAGTGCGGGTGGAGAACCCGATGCCGGGCATGTGGGAAGTCCGCGGCGGACGCCAAGGCCTGCTGTCGACATCTGAATGGGGTACGTTGCGCCGCCCGGCGCCGGATATCGCGCAGGCGGTGATGGAGCAGAAGACGATCCTCGTCTACGACGAGATCGAGGAGGCGGACGGGACGAAGAGGCGGGTCCTCAACCCGGTCGAGACCGCCGCGGCGCAGGAGAAGGCCGAGGCGTTGCAGGAGCGTTTCGCCGAATGGGTGTGGGAAGACCCGGCCCGCGCCGCCGACCTGGTCGCCGAGTACAACAAGCGGTTCAACAGCATCGTGCTGCGCGACTACACCGATGCGGGCGACTACCTGTCCCTGCCAGGGCTGGCGGCGAACTTCACGCCGCGCCCGCACCAGCGTGCTGCGGTCGCCCGCATGATCGCGGAACCTGCCGCGGGGCTGTTCCACGAGGTCGGGGCGGGGAAGACGGCAGAGATGATCATGGGCGCGATGGAGATGCGCCGCATGGGTCTCATCTCTAAGCCGGTCATCGTCGTGCCGAATCACATGCTCGAGCAGTTCGGGCGGGAATGGTTGCAGCTGTACCCGCAGGCGCGAGTACTCGCCGCGTCCAGCCAGGAACTCACGGCGGACAAGCGGCGCCTGTTCGTCGCCCGCGCGTCGGCGAACGACTGGGACGCGGTGATCCTCACGCAAGGGGCGTTCGCGAAGATCCCGCTGCGCACCGAGACGCAGCAGGCGTACATCCGCGCCCAGGTCGAAGAGGTCAAGGGCGTGCTGGAGCACGCCGAGGGCGAGGACCGGATGAGCGTCAAGCGCGTGCAGCGAAAGCTCCTCGCTCTGGAGAACAAGCTCAAAGACCGCACCGACACCAGCCGCGACCAAGGGGTGTGCTTCGAGGACACGGGCATCGACTACGTGGTGGTCGACGAGATGCATATGTACAAGAACCTCGCCACCGAGTCGAACATCCGCGACGCCGCGATCGACGGCTCCGACCGCGCCACGGACCTGCATATGAAGCTCGAACACCTCCGCTCCCAAGGCCGCGAACGCGTGGTCACCGGCGCCACTGCCACGCCGATCAGCAACAGCGTGACCGAAGCGTTCGTGATGCAGCGCTACCTGCGCCCCGATCTGCTGGAGAAGGCGGGCATCGGGTCGTTCGACGCCTGGGCGGCCACGTTCGGGCAGACCGTGACGCAGATGGAGATGGCCCCGACCGGGAACACGTTCCGGATGAAGACCCGGTTCGCGAAGTTCCAGAACGTGCCAGAGATGCTCAAGCTCTGGTCGGTGTTCGCCGACGTGAAGACCGCCGACGACCTGCAACTCCCGACGCCCGACCTCGCGGCACGGGACGACGGCGCGCGGGTGCCGGCGACGGTCCCGGTGCAGCCCACCGTGGAACTGGAGCAATACATCGAATCCCTCGGTGATCGCGCGGAGAAGGTGCAGAACAAGCAAGTCACTCCGGACGAAGACAACATGCTCACCATCAGCACAGACGGGCGCAAGGCCGCACTCGACATCCGTATGGTGCTCCCATCCGGAGGGCCGTCGGGGCCGACGAAGGTGGACGCCGCCGCGGACGCGATCTTCCGTGTGTGGGAAAAGACACGCGACAACGAGTACCTCGACACCCTCACCGGGCAGCCCTCATCCGTGCGCGGCGCGTTGCAGCTGGTGTTCTCTGACATCGGCACCCCCAACCCCGACAGGTGGAACGCCTACGACGAACTCCACGCTCAGCTTGTGCTGCGCGGCATGCCCGGCGAGGCGATCCGGTTCATGCACGAAGCGAAGACCGACGCCGACAAGGCCCGACTGTTCGCCGCCGCACGCGCCGGGCACATCGCCGTGCTGGTCGGGTCGACCGAGAAGATGGGCGTCGGTACGAACGTGCAGGCCAGGGCCGTCGCGCTCTATCACCTCGACTGCCCCTGGCGCCCGTCCGATATCGCCCAGCGGGAGGGTCGCATCCTCCGGCAAGGAAACCAGAACCCCGAGGTCGCGATCGTCCGGTTCGTCACCGAGCGGTCCTTCGACTCGTATATGTGGCAGGGCGTCGAGCGGAAGGCCACATTCATCGCGCAGCTGATGCGGGGCCGCCTCGACACCCGCGAGATAGAGGAGATCGACTCCTCCGCCCTCTCGGCAGCGGAGGCGAAGGCGATCAGCTCCGGCAACCCGCTGCTGCTGGAGCACTCGACCGTCCAGAACGAAGTCACGCGCCTACGCCGGCTGGAACGCGCGCACCAACGCAACGAGTCCATGCTCGTGCACACCCGGGATCGTGCCCGCGATGATGCCCGACGAGCTCAAGCCGACATCGAAGGGCTGGAGGCCGCCGCACCGCGCGTCCGGGATACCGGCGGCGACCGGTTCCGGATGCGACTGCACGGCCACAACTACGACTCTCGCGTCGACGCCGGCCATGCCCTCATGGCTTGGGCACGGGACTCAGGCTTCACGTCGGTGCCCTTCTACACGAGTCGCGACTACGGCATGATCGGGTCGATCAGCGGATTCGACATCCGCCTGTCGACGCACCCGATGCTCAGAACGCTGATGGTCGAGGTCGGTCTCGTCGGGGTTCCTCGCAGTAGCTTCAGCATGTCCCGGGAAGCGTTTCTGGACGGCGCAACCGGACTCATCCAACGCATCGAGAACCGTGTCTCCGGCATCCCCACCCTGCTCGAGCAGGCACGCAGCGACCGTGACATCGCACAGCAGTCAGCCGCAGAAGCGCAGGCGAGGATTGGCCTGCCCTTCAAGCATGCGACCGCGCTCACCGAAGCCGAGGAAGACCTCACCCGCGTCGAGGCACAGCTCGCCGCGATGCAGGACAATGGCGAACCTGAGCCGACCGCCACCGAGCGGGCGTCACTGACCGTGGAAGTCGTGAACGCCCACAGGCCCGCACTCGGCATACGTTCACATCCGGATCGTCATCCGGCGGCATTCGAGCCCAAGACTCCCGGCGCTCCAGTCGGGCGCGAGAACGGCCGAAACCTCGGCCCGTGAGAATGGCGGGCTCGTCAACAGCCCGCCTCGCGCGAGTACGCGCCGAAGTACAGCAGTCTCTCTGGGCCTTCCTGCTGGTGTCGGCCGGTCGAGCCCGCCGTGACAGTGGCGACGCCGCGATCCTGTGACGGGGTGCATCACACTTCTCTGTTGTGGTGAGGGTGTGCACCTCTCCTGCACAGAGACGCCCCGGATGGGGTGACGAGGATGCAGGAGGACACGATCATGACCATCACCACGAAGCCGTCCGTTTCGGGGTTCATCGCGACGACGCCCCGACGGTCGGAGACACGCGAGGGCAGGACGAAGTTCTACGCCCGGTTCGCGCAGTCGCACGCGCAGCGCAACGACGACGGCACCTTCACGCAGCTCGACTCGAGCTTCAGCAACATCGTCGCGTACGGCGAGGCCGCGGAGTGGGCGCTGGCGAACCTGCAGAAAGGGGACGCCTTCATTGCCCAGGGCAACGAGCGCTCCTACACGCAGCAGCGTGACGGGCAGGCGGTCGAGGGCGAGGAGTTCATCGCGAACAAGATCAGCCATGATCCGGCTCGTCACCCCTACGTCGTCGACCGCACGCCACGCGCGAGCCGGGGTCAGGAGCGCCAGGTGTCGTCGCCGCTCGATGACCCCTTCAACGCGCCGCGTCCGCAGACCCAGGCAGCGCCCGCACTCGGGCGCTGAGTCGGAAGCCAAGACGATGACCGGAACCGACGACGAATCGGTGGACATCGACGGCCGCGACGACCCGGAGGGCGGCGAGCCGGAGCCGGCGTTCGAGATGCCGATGCTCCCGGAACCGCCGCACCCGATCAACTGGAACCTCCTGCGGGCAGATGACGCTGA
>NZ_QOAY01000218.1:4642-9506 GCF_003314775.1 Microbacterium sp. H6
ACGAGTGGCTGGAGCTCAACAGCTGGGTGAACTGGCTGCGCCGCACGTACGGGCTGCCCGCGAGCGTGGTGCCGCCGTTCTGGTACCGGCATCCCGAGCTGCTGTGGGAGCTGTCCGCGCTGCACCTGCACTGGCTGTGCGCCTACGACCCGGAACAGAACGGCTCCGCCCCGCTGGGCTGGCACCGCGACTTCACCGATGCCCGCGGCCGTCTACGGGACTGGGTCGCCGCGTCGGGGACGAGGTTGGATCGTGACCGGCCTACACGGCAGACCGTGTGGCCTGGCGAGGACGCCGCCGAGCCGGTCGAGGACATCGTGATCGCGAACCGTGACGAGGACTTCGTCAAGTTCGTCGTCGCGGACGTCGAACGTCGCCGCCAGGCTGAGAGGGACTTCTACCAGCACCTCGATACGCAGACCGGCGAGCTGACCTGAAAACGACGACGACGGCTTCTGGGGCGAGACGACGATGGTTGTCTCGCCCCAGGCATGCGAGCACGATCATGCGCCGAGGACATGCCCGGGCCGTGCAGGGCCAGCCGCGGGCGGCAATGGCTGAGGGAGCGCGCGAGCGGGAGAACGCTTCGGAGATGTCGATGGCGGTGCGGGACGATCGAGCGCAGTAGCGGAGAGGTCGTAGCCTCCCCACGGCGAGTAGCCGGCCACGTGGCGCGTTCCGTGCGAGGCGCGCTCCGTGATGATCGGCGCGCCCGGCACCTGCGCCTCAACCGGATAGTGCTCTGCGATCCACGCCGTTGCGAGCTTCGTCAACCCGGACTCGGACCGCACCCGGATCTGCGCAGGGATCACCGGAAGGTCGCGCCAGCCGGGGAACGCGTGATCGTGCCACGCTTCGACAGCGTGATTCTCATCCCCGCTGATCGCATGCCACTCGCAGGGCTCGCAGATCAGCTGCGTGAGCAACCCACCGGGCCCCTCCTGCGCGACACGGGGTCGCAGCTCCGCAGTGAACGTCGAGGCCGTGTGCTCGCTGTCACCGACCGTCATGTCGCCGGGAATCGTGATAGCGCGGTGCCACATATGGCTGCTCGCGTAGGAATCGAAGTGCGTGTTCAGGAAGCACCAGTGTGCGAACGCCTCATCCAGCTCACGCGGCGGGTAGTAGTCCGTCGTGAAGTGCAAAGGCGCGCCCGACCACTCGCCGAGACTGGCGCGCGCATCCTCTCGAGCCAGCTCGTCGAAGTCGAACGCCAGCTGCCCGCCTATCCGATCAGCCATCGGCCTCATCTCCCTTCGACCGTCAGGTGCGCGACGTGCGTACGGACCGCTGCGTCGGTCCCTTCCGGGAGCGGGATGGGAGGAGTAGCCTGAGTACAGGCGATCAACACATGATGCGCCGCCGGTTCAGTGCACGGCGGTCGACGAACCCGGAGATTCCGCTCCGGGACGAGTCCTTCCCCCAAGAACGATGTCGCCATTGTGGGAGGTGCCTGCTGTGTTCCGAATGATCCTGGCTGCCAGTATTTTCATCCGTGGGTTCTTGCGGGTGTGGATGCCGAGCAACATCGTCCTCGACCTCATCCGCACGCGCAGGGGCCTCAAGTGGGGCGTCCCCGGGATGCTCCTCGCCGCTCCGTACTTCGCGATCGCCTACTGGTGCACTACCGCCATCGAGGCGGGCGCGCCCGGATGGCTCAACCTGATCGTGCTGGTCTGCCTCTGGTCGGCACTCAAGTTCCTCATCATGGGCCCCATCAGCCTCATCCTTCTAGCGAAAACACGACTCCGCGAGCGCGGCCAGCAGCGGCGTGTGGGCCGTATGGTACGCCAGACCACCGCCGAGTCTGCGTAGACGGCACGCGGCGCTTCCGGGCGACTTGAGCTAGCTAAGGCTCTTTCCACCGTTCGACTGGCTAGTCGACAGAGCGCGCCGCGATCAGGAACGGTTTGGGCCGCTCGACGGTGTCACATTGCTCATCAAGTTCTCTGATCCGTTCCCGGATCGCGTCCACATGCTCCTAGAAGCACATAGCAAAGCCCCAATCCAGCCGCGTGTTGTCCAAGGGAGAAGCAGGACTCGACGTAAGACACGGCTGACCGGTACCGATGACGACCCGAGCCGCACGCACAGTACATTCGCGTATCAAGGGGGTCCGCCGAGGCCACAGAGAGGGGACGACGGGAATCGAACCCGCGTTGGCTGCTTGGGAAGCAGCCGTCCTACCATTGAACGACGTCCCCGAGTAGGTGACCTCCAGCATACGGGACGTGGGCGCGCATGGCGAACGCGCGTGTCTACGGTTGGCAGTCGCGGTGCTCGATCGAGCCGCTCAAAGCTAGCAGCGACTCGGCGCCGACGATCTTCTCCTCTCTGCCGGTGTAGTGCTGTGTCGTCGTCCGCTTGCTCTCGTGCGCGAGGACCTGCTGAGCGGTGTCGGCGCCGAGCGCAGCCGCAGCAGACTTTCGCATCGAGCGGTAGACGAACATCTCCTGCGGCACGCCGATAGCGTCCAGCTCCTCCTTGTGTGCCGCTCGGAACCTGCGCGCCAGCGCTTGTGGGCGCTCGGGGTACATCCCCTTTCCGGCGCGTGTGACGAACAGCAGATCGCCGAGGGAGTCGGCCATCCGCCGCTTGAGCACGGCGTGCACATCGGTGTTCACGACCTCGATCAGTCTCTCCTGGCCTTTGCCCTTCAGCTCGGACTGTCTGTAGAGACCCTTTTCGTCCGTGTGGGTCATCGTGCCGTTGATCCAGACGTGCTCGGTGAGGACACTCTGCTTGTTCGGGCGGAGCACGACGTCTTCGCGCCGGAGTGCCAGGGCTTCGGAGAGCCGGATGGTCAGGCGGTTCGTGAGTATGAGGAGATCGGCGAGGAGGCGCACGTCGGGTCGCTTCCCGGTCTTGCTTCCACGATTCTGCTCCCACGCCAGGACGAGCTGGATGATCACCGCGAGGTCGTCGTCAGTCAACGCAATCAGCTTCGAGGCTGGGCGGTGGATGGCGAGTGTCCTTACTGAGGGCACCGGACTGGCTCCTGGCGAGACGACACCGTGCAGAATCGCTAGGTCGAACATGCCGGCGAGCACGCTGCGAGCCATCAAGGCCTCGTGATTCGATTTCGTGCGGGCTACCTCGTGGAGGAAGTTGTAGATGCGCGCCGGCGTCAACGACGTGATCTTCACTCCCCAGAGCAGCGGCTTGATCGTGCTGTGCAGTGTTCCCTCATAGCGATCGATCGACTGCGGCTTGATCTTGCCCGGCTGCGGGTCGGCCTCGTCCCATTGCCGATTCCGCCGGAGATCCAGCAACCAGGCGACGGCGAGCTGCTCGACCGTCCCGGCCGGGTCGACCTGCTGGAAGACGCCGCCCCAGATGAGGTGGGCCTTGCGCTGCAGGTCGTCTTGCGCGGCTTCCGGGGAAGGACCCCACCCCTGCACGTGGTGTGCTCGACCTTCGCCGTCACGAATGCGGGTGTCGGCGCGGAACCGCTCCCGGTACTGCTGGACACTAACCCTGCCGAGCTCACCCGGCTGCTTCTTCGGCCTGGGCATCACGACCCCCGCCGCTGGGCGATGAGCCAGTCCCGCACGTCGGCAGGAAAGTAGCGGATGCGGTTGCCTGCGATCTTGACGTAGACCGGTCCGCCGGACCTGTTCGACCGCCACACGTCGAGGGTGTGCCGGGTGAGCCCGAGGAACGCGGCCGTCTCCTCGACCGTCCACATGATCGGTGCGCCGTCGGCAGTCAGGTCGAGCCTCGTCGGGTCGAGCGGGGCGGGGTCGCGGGGTCGGGGCGTCTGTGGTGTCATGCACCGTAGGTGCGACAGCCGTGCAACGCGGCATCGCTGCGCTGAACCTCGGGTGAGATGTGGTGCAGAACGGTGACGTCGGCGCGGCCGATCGGCACCCAATGCAGGGTTTCTCCGTCGAAACTCCGTCGAGAATGCGGTCATCGGTGGTCTCCCATGGTGTCGAAGACACCGCTGGACACCAGCAATTGCTGGGTCCAGGAGACCTAGATGAGGGGCGAGGCGCGTCTGGGATGATGAAGCAGAAGTTCTACCATTGAACTACAGCCCCGTACCCGCATCCGAGGAGCGGGCGAACGCCAGCCTACCCGTCCGGTGCCCTTTGGCCAAAGCAGGCACGGCGTCGGAAGCCCCTGGCAACTAGGCTGGTGCCGTGCTTCTCAGCGACCGCGACATCAAGGCAGAACTCGCATCCGGCCGCATCGGCCTCGACCCGCGTGAAGACGGGATGATCCAGCCGTCGAGCATCGACGTGCGTCTGGACCGGTACTTCCGCCTGTTCGACAACCACAAGTATCCGTTCATCGATCCGTCGGTCGACCAGCCGGAGCTCACGCGCCTGATCGAGGTCGACCCCGACGAGCCGTTCATCCTGCACCCCGGCGAGTTCGCGCTCGGGGCGACGTTCGAGCAGGTCACGCTGCCCGACGACATCGCGGCACGTCTCGAGGGCAAGTCGTCGCTCGGACGCCTCGGACTCATCACGCACTCGACCGCGGGTTTCATCGATCCCGGCTTCACAGGGCACGTCACGCTCGAACTCGCGAACGTCGCGACCCTGCCGATCAAGCTGTGGCCGGGCATGAAGATCGGTCAGCTGTGCTTCTTCCGGCTCACCTCTCCCGCCGAGAACCCCTACGGATCCGGCCCCTACGGCAACCGCTACCAGGGTCAGCGCGGACCGACGGCCTCCCGGTCGTTCCAGAACTTCCATCGGACGGATGTCGGCACCACCGACGTCGGAGCAGTCGGAGGCTGAGATGACCGACGCGAGCGGCACGCAGCCGGAAGAGCCCGTCATCCCGGAGCAGACGCCCTCCCCGGAGGGCCCCGATCTGCCCGAAGGGCTCGATCTTCCGGACGAGTCGCTGA
>NZ_QOAY01000115.1:0-215 GCF_003314775.1 Microbacterium sp. H6
CAGCGACGGCACGGTCGCGGTGCGTTCGGCAGAACCGGCCATCAGAACTTCCCGTCCCGCACGGCCCACTTGGTCGGCTTGGCGATCATCGGCAGGCTCTTCTCGATCCAGTCGGCCTGCATCCCGATCAGCGTCTCGGCGGACACGGCCGGGTAGCCGAACAGGGCCATGCACCGGCGCGCGTCGCTGAGCAGCGCGGTCGACTGGCGGGCGTC
>NZ_QOAY01000115.1:337-691 GCF_003314775.1 Microbacterium sp. H6
CGCGTGCACGAGGCTGCGCAGCACGACCTCGTTCGCGTAGCCCTGCCAGATCACGTTGACGTTCGCGGTGGCCACCGAGACCGGCTGCCCGGCGTGCACGGCACTGCCGATGTCGGCGAGCACCCCGTAACGCAGGTCGACCGCGTAGTTCAGGCGGATGATCGCGACCTTGGTGCCGCGCTCCTGCGCTCCGAACTCGAACACGCGCTCACGGCCGAGGCACGACTGTGCGTACTCGCCGATCGGTGCGGGCTGCACCTCTTCGGATGCTCCGCCGGACGACGCCGGCAGGAACGGGTAGACGTTGCCGGTGGAGAGCACCGAGATCGCGCTGTCGCGATAGCGGCGGGGGGC
>NZ_QOAY01000115.1:709-4638 GCF_003314775.1 Microbacterium sp. H6
CGCGGTCGGGCAGGGCGGCGTTGACCTCCCATGCCCAGGAGGCGTTGGTCGCTGCACCGAACTTCGCACCGACCATGAACACCACGTTGGGGGCGTCCGGCAGGGCGGAGAAGTCGTCGTTCTCGATCAGGTCGAACGAGACGACCTTCACTCCCGCGATCTCCAGGCGCTCGCGGATCGCGGCATCGCCGAACCGGGAGACCGCGTAGACCGCGTCGCCCTTCCGTCCGGCGGCATCCATCCCGCGGCGAGCGAGCATGGCCAGAGTCGGGCCCATCTTGCCGCCCGCCCCCAGGATCACGAGGTCGCCCGCCCCGCGCGCGAGGTCGGCGATCAGGCCGGCGCTCGGTGTCGCGAGCGCCTCCTCGAGCTCCGCCTCGGATGAGAAAGTGTGCTGAGTCATGTGGTGCTTTCCCTTCTTCTCAGCCCTTGATGCCCGTACCGGCCACGCCCTCCTGCACGTACCGCTGAGCGATGAGGTACGCGAGGAAGATGGGCAGCAGCGCCACGACCGAACCGGCGAGCATGGTGCTCAGCGGAACGTTCTGCTGCTGCAGCGACGAGATGCCGACGGTGAGTGTGAACATCGCGTTGGACTTCGCGATGATGAGCGGCCACAGGAAGTCGTTCCAGTGCCACAGGAAGACGAAGATGCCGAGCGTCGCGAGGATCGGCTTGCACAGCGGCAGCACGATCCGCAGGAAGATGCGGAACTCGCCGGCGCCGTCGATGCGGGCGGCCTCGAACAGCTCGTCCGGGAGTCCCGAGATGAACTGCCGCATCAGGAACACGGCCTGCGCGTTGGCGAGCGAGGGCAGGATGAGGCCCCAGTAGGTGTCGACACCGCCGAGGTTCGCCATCAGGATGAACGTCGGGATGAGGGTCACGTGGAACGGCACCATCACCATGGCGAGGAACGACCAGAACATCACCTCTTTGCCGCGGAACCGCTTCTTGGCGAAGGCGTAGCCGGCGAGCGCCGACAGGAACAGCACCGCGACGACCGAGACGAGGGAGTAGATGAGGGTGTTGCCGAGCCATCCGAGGATGTTCTGCCCCGCGAGCACCTGCTCGTAGGCGTCGAACGAGATGTCCTGGAAGGGCAGCAGCGAGCCGGGGAGCTCGACCACCATGCCGGGCTTCAGGCTCAGCACGACCATGGCGTAGAACGGGAAGAAGCTGAGGATCCCCGCCAGGCTCAGCCAGATCCATCGTCCGACGATCCCCCACCCCGTCGGCTGGAGCGCACGATACGCCCGGCGCTGCTTCGACGACGTCTTGGCCGGCTTCGGGGTCGTGGACGTCTCGGTCGGCGTCGGCGGCTGCATCAGAGCGGTCATTTCTGCTTTCCGATCACCAGGCGCTGGATGAGCGCGACGACGAGGGTCATGATGAACAGGGCCACGCCGATCGCGGCCGCGTAGCCGTAGTCGAAGTAGCGGAAGCCCTGGTCGTAGAGCATGTAGACGAGCGAGTAGCTGGCGTTCGCCGGCCCGCCCTGAGTCATCACGTAGATGACGTCGAACACCTGGAAGGCGGCGGTCGTCTCGATCACCGCGAGGAAGAAGAAGGTCGGCCGCAGCACCGGAAGGATCACGTAGCGGAAGCGCTGCCAGGCGTTCGCGCCGTCCATCAGAGCGGCTTCCTCGAGCTCGCGCGGCACGTCCTGCAGCGCGGCGATGAGGATCATCATCCCGTAGCCGAACCGCGACCAGACGCCGACGACGACGATGGCGGGGATCACGAGCACGGTGCTGCCGAGCCAGGAGCCGCCGAGCCCCAGCGGAGTCATCAGCGCGGACCACGGCCCGTTGGCGGAGAAGATCCAGACGAAGATCGACCCGGCGAGCACGAGCGAGGTGATGACGGGGAGGAAGAAGATCGAGCGGAAGAAGCGCGCGCCCCGGAAGGCCCGACGCACGCCGAGGGCCATGACGGTCGAGAGCACGAGCGCGATCGGCACGGCGAACACCGTATAGATCAGTGTCGTACCCATGGCCCGCCAGAACAGCGGGTCGGCGATCATGCGCTGGAAGTGGTCGAGACCCCGCCAGGAGATCTCGCCGGTGATGTCGTAGTCGAAGAAGCTCAGTGCCACACCGGCGATGCTGGGGCCGAAGCGGAAGGCGATGAACAGGAGGAAGGCGGGGAGCACGAACAGGAAAGCGATCCGCGCCTCGCGTCGTGCGATCAGCCTCGTCACCCGCCCTGCGGGCTTCTTCGCCGTGGTTGCCGTGGTCATCAGTGCTACCTCACGTGGGGAGAGGGACAGGGTGCGGGGGCATGCGGAGTTCGGGTTCCGCATGCCCCCGGTCGACTACTTTCTCGATCGACTACTTCTTGATCAGAGGAGCCGCAGCCGTCGCGGCATCCTTCAGTGCGTCCTCGGGAGACTTGTCGCCGAGGAGGGCGGCCTGGATCTCGGGGGCGAGCACACCCATCAGCGCGCGGGACGAGGCGTTGAGCTCACCCACGGTGGTGTCCGGGACGTACTTCTCCACCTCGCCGAGCAGCGGGTCATCCGCGTACAGAGGCTCGGTGGTGCTGAGCGCCGAGAAGTAGCCGGCTGCCTTGAGGTAGGGCTCGACGACGTCCGCACCGGTGGCGTACTCGACGAACTTGGCCGCCGCGTCCTGCGCCTTGGAGCCCTTGAGCACCGAGAGCGAGCCGACCGTGCCGTAGGCCACGGACTCCTTCTCGGTCAGCGGCGCCAGCACCTTGACGTTCTCCTCGCCCCAGAACGGCACGACCTCGTTGACCGCGTTGTTCCAGGTGCAGGCGACCTTGCCCTGAGCGACCGCGGTCTGCTCCAGCGGCACGTTCGTGGTGAGCGCCTCGGGGTCGAGCGCACCAGCCTCTGCCAGGTCGGTGAGGAAGGTGAGCGCCTGCACGCCCTCCTTGCTGTCGAAGCCGACGTCGCCGTCCTTGGTGTAGACCTCGCCACCGGCCTGCCACAGCAGCGGGTAGTACGTGAGGTTCAGGGTGTTCTCGGCCGATGCCGGGTAGTTCAGGGCGTACATGCCCTTCTCCGTGAACTTCGGCGCCATCGCGGTGATGTCGTCCCAGGTCTCGGGGTACTCCGTGACACCGGCGGCCTCGAAGGCGGCGGTGTTGCAGATGAGGGGCTGGGCGCTGGTGAGGATGGGCGCGCCGAGGATGTCGCCGTCGAGCGTGACCGACTTCTTCACGTTCGGCAGCAGGTCGTCCTGTCGCTCCTGGCTCAGCAGATCGTTGAGCGGAGCGATCGACTTCTGGTACGCCGCGAGCTGATCGGGGATCAGGTAGACGACGTCGGGCCCCTTGCCTGCGGCGATCGCCGTCTGCAGCGCCTCGTCGCGGTTGGCCCACGGGAAGATCTCGTACTTCACGTTGACGTTCTCGTTCTGCTTCTCGAAGTCGGCGATCGTCGAGTCCCAGAAGTCCTTGTGCACCGCCTCGTCGGCGATGACCGGGTAGAGCCAGACCGTGATGTCCTGCTCACCCTCTGCGGTGTTGCCTCCGCCGGCCGAACATCCGGCCAACAGGGTGGCGGCCGCGAATCCCGCGACGACGCCGGTGATCTTGCTGACGCGCATGGTGCTCCTTTGCTTATACCGTGCTGAGTACGGTTCATTATGACACTGCAATGGGATAATTCGTCAAGTACAAGTTCTCAGGCCCGTGTTTCAGCGGTGTTTCCGGTTCGAGAACAACAAAGCTTGATCTGAGAATTCGGTGTGCTAATTTGATCGCACCCGACGTTGATCGCAACGAAGCCGGAGAAGAGGGGGCAGCACATGGCCGTGACAGGTCCGCTTTCGATCGTTGCTCGATCCGCACTGCAGCTGCGTGATTCCGGCCCCGCCACCGTCAACGATCTGTCTCGTTCCCTCGAGATCTCGCGCACCTCCGTCGAGAATGCCGTGACTGCCCTGACCGACTCCGGTCTG
>NZ_QOAY01000264.1:0-1035 GCF_003314775.1 Microbacterium sp. H6
GGGAAGCCCGTTGCCGGAGGCGCCGGCACCGCGGGCGGCGCAGGCGGATCGGAGGGCACGGCGCCGGACGGGGGAGGCAGCTGCGGATCGGTCACGACCCCCATCCTAAGGCGAGCGTCAGACGCGCCGGAGCAGACCCACCCGGTCGTACACGTTCGAGAGCGTCTCGTCGGCGACGGCGTCGGCGCGTGCGGCGTTCTCGGCGAGGATGCGGTCGAGCTCCGCGGGGTCGTCGAGCAGCTCCAGAGCGCGCGCGCGCACCGGCTCGAACTCGTTCACGACGACCTCGGCGAGACCCTTCTTGAAATCGCCGTAGCCACGACCGGCGTACTCGTCCTCGATCGCCGGGATCTGGCGTCCGGTCAGCGCCGCGTAGATGGTCAGCAGGTTCGAGACACCGGGCTTGTTCTCGCGGTCGAAGCGCACCGAGCCCTCGTTGTCGGTCACCGCGCGCATGACCTTCTTCGCCGACTTCGCCGGGTCGTCGAGCATCCACAGCACGCCGGTGTCGCTCTCGGCCGACTTCGACATCTTGGACGTCGGGTTCTGCAGGTCGTAGATGCGCGCCGTCTCCTTCTGGATGACCGGCATCGGAACGGTGAAGGTCTCTCCGAACCGCGAGTTGAAGCGCTCGGCGAGATCGCGCGTGAGCTCCACATGCTGCTTCTGGTCATCGCCGACCGGCACCACATCGGTCTGGTAGAGCAGGATGTCGGCGGCCATGAGCACCGGATACGTGAACAGTCCCACGCTCGTCGAGTCGGCTCCGTAGCGCGACGACTTGTCCTTGAACTGCGTCATCCGCCCGGCCTCTCCGAAGCCGGTGATGGTGCTCAGGATCCACGCCAGCTCGGCATGCGCGCGCACATGGGACTGCACGTACAGGGTCGACAGCGACGGCTCGATGCCCGCGGCGATGTACTGCGCAGCGGTGCGGCGCGTCTTCTCGCGGAGCTCTGCCGGGTCCTGGGCCACCGTGATCGCGTGCAGGTCGACGACCGAGAAGTAGGCGTCGTAGGAGGTCTGCAGGTCCCG